>NZ_JACVVF010000006.1:0-173179 GCF_016648095.1 Pseudomonas sp. S32 | reverse complement strand
GGCGGGGAGTTGCAGGGGGGCGTCTTCGCTCATGGAGGTCCTTGCGCAGTCGGTACGGGTTCCACAAGACATGCTAATGGTGAGGAAGGGATGGCTTTTTGATGTTGGTCAAGACAGGCCACTGGTATCTGCGATGGGTGACCATTGAATGTCTGCGAAGACGGCAATCTTTTTTCACGGACAACAAAAAACCCGCACTAGGCGGGTTTCTTGTTGTCGCTTCGGGTAACTTTGCAACCACCAGAAGCTGAAGGTGGTGCCCAGAGACGGAGTCGAACCGCCGACACGAGGATTTTCAATCCTCTGCTCTACCGACTGAGCTATCTGGGCGACGAGGTGAATTAAATAGACTTTCAGACCGCTCGTCAACGACTTTTTGAAAAAATTTTAAATCAATTCCGTCGCTTACGTTCCTTGGGGTCATTCCGAGGGTGGCACGTAGCCTTCGGCCTGGGCGTACTCTTCGCCGGCGAAAAACTTGTCCATCTCGGCCTGGAGGAATTTGCGGTCCTCGGCGTTCATCATGTTCAGGCGCTTTTCGTTGATCAGCATGGTCTGGTGTTTCTGCCAGTCGGCCCAGGCCTTCTGCGAGATGTGATCGAAGATGTCCTGGCCCTTGGCGCCGGGGTAGGGCGGGCGGTCCAGGCCGGGCAGTTCTTCGTTGTACTTGCGGCACATCACGGTGCGGGTCATCAGGCATCTCCTGCAATCAGTTCGTCGGCTGCGCGTTTCAGCAGCTTCCTCACCGGGGCAGCGAGGCCCAGGCGGGGTGGGGTGGCGAGGTTATACCAGAGCCAGTCGGCCTCGGCCACGTGCTCGCCGACCGGGTCGACGCGCACCAGCCAAGGCTCGATGGCCAGCTGGAAGTGGCTGAAGGTGTGGGTAAGGCCGCCCAGGGCGCGGCTGCCCGCCAGGCGCAGGCCGTGCTGGTAGGCCAGGTCGTCGAGCTGGGCGATGTCGTCCAGCTCCGGCAGGCTCCACAACCCGCCCCACAGGCCGCTGGAGGGGCGGCGGTACAGCAGGATGGCGCCCTGGGCATTGGCCAGCAGCGGCATCAGCGTGCGCCGCTGCGGCAAGGCCTTGCGTGGCTTGGGCTCGGGGTAGCGGGTTTCTTCGCCATGCAGGTGCGCCTCGCAGCCACTGCGCACCGGGCAGATCAGGCAACTGGGCTTGCTGCGGGTACACAGGGTGGCGCCCAGGTCCATCATCGCCTGTGTGTAGTGGTTGGCGCGCTGTTGCGGGGTGAAGCGCTCGGCCGTTGCCCACAGCTGGTTGGCGACCTTGGGCTCGCCCGGGTAGCCGGCCTGGGCGGTGAAGCGCGCCAGTACGCGCTTCACGTTACCGTCCAGGATCGGCGCACGGATGCCCATGCTGATGCTGGCGATGGCCCCGGCGGTGGAGCGGCCGATGCCGGGTAGCTCGGTGAGCTGTTCGACGCTGCGCGGGAACTCCCCGCCGTGCTGCTCTACCACCATTCTGGCGGCCTTCTGCAGGTTGCGGGCGCGGGTGTAGTAGCCCAGGCCCGTCCACAGGTGCAGCACTTCGTCTTCCGGGGCTTCGGCCAGCGCCTGCACGGTCGGTAGCGCCTGCATGAAGCGGTCAAAGTAGTTGAGCACGGTGCTCACCTGGGTTTGTTGCAGCATGATTTCGGACACCCACACCCGGTACGGGTTGATGCCCTGTTGCCAGGGCAAGTCGTGGCGGCCGTGCTGGTCATACCAGCCCAGCACAGCGCTGGAGAACTGCTCGGGGGTCATCGCTTGAACAGCCCCTTGAGCGCGTCTTTAAGTTCCGGGCTCACTTTGTCTCCGAGTTTTTCATCGAGCTTTTCATCAATCTTGTCCTTCAGGCGGTTGCCGGCCAGCTTGGCCGCGACCTTGCCCATGCCTTCCTGGTCCAGGCGGCAGGCCTTGGCACCCAGCTCCAGCGGGCCACGGCAGCGCAGCGGCAGTTCCACACCCACGTAGCGTTCGTTCACCTGGCAGGCAGGGTCGGGCATGGCGCGCTGGTCGCCTTCCACGATCACGCCCACGTTGTAGTCCATGCCCAGCACGCGCAGGTCCACGTCACCGTGGCCGTTCACGGTAAGGCCAGGGATACGCACCTTCAGGTCCGGGTTGCTGGCCACACCGTTGCGCACCACCACGCTGCCGCGCAGCTCCTGGAACGGGGTGTCCTTGCCACGTGGTTCGCCACTGAGCGACTTGCGGTTGAGCGTGGCGATGGCCTGGCACAGCTGCTGTTCCAGGTTGGCATTGACCAGCACGCCGTCATTGATGGTGAAGTTGGCGTTGCCGTTGAGGGTGTCCACCAGCGCCTTCTGGCTGTTGCCGGTGGCCGTCAGGTCGCTGGACAGGGTCAGCAGGCCTTTCACCGGCGGGGTCTGCTGCTTGCCGTCGGTCTTGATGAAGTGCTCCACCGGCACCCGCTGGATACGGGTGTTCACCCCCAGTTGCGGCACAGCAGGGCGCACGTCGACCGTGCCCTTGGCCTCGAAGCTGCCGTTGTACAGGTCACCGCGCAGGGTTTGCAGGGTCAGCAGGCCGCCCTGGCCGTTGGCGGTGAGGCGGGCATTGCTGATCGGCAGCTTGTCCAGGGTCAAGGCGCCGAAGCTCAGGTCGGCCTGCAGGTCCAGGGCCCGCAGGCGGTCCACCGGCAGCAGCTTGTCATTGCTCCAGGCAACCTGGGTGGGGGCGTTGGGCAGCGGCGTGCTGCCGGCACCAGCCACGGCACTGGCCTCCTGCTGCTGCACTTCGGCCTGGCGCGCGGCGGTGGCGCCTTTGGCCTCCTGGCTTTTGGCCGGCAGATAGCGGTCGGCGTCGAAGGTGTCGCCCTTCAATTGCACACGCAGGGCTTGCTTGGCGAAGTCCTCGATGGCTACGCGGCCGGTGAAGGCGCTGGCGTCCAGCTTCACCGCCAGGTCTTCAAGGGCCAGGCTGGCAGGCGTGCCTTGCAGGCGGGTCACCAGTTCCAGCTTGGTGAATGCCGTGGCGTCATTGGTGGCTGGCAGCGGGTGGCCGATGCTGTCCATGAACGCGCGCAGGTCGAACTGGGCGATGGACAGGCCGCCGCTCACTTGCGGCGCGTTATCCAGGTCACGCAGGTTCAGCTCGCCAAGGGCGCGCAGCTGGTTGGCCGACACCTTCAGGCCGTTCCACGAGGCTACGTTGGCGCCCTGGTCCAGCAGCAGTTGGCCCTGGGCGGCAAAGGTTACGGTCTTGCCGCCGGTAGGCTCACCCGAGGTTTCGCCCGACAGGCGCATGTCCTCCAGGTTGTAACGCTTGAGCTTGCGATCAAACCGCAGCTCGCCGGCAAGCTCGGTGCGGGCCTTGATGTTCGGCTGGCTGGCGCTGATGAAGGCGCTGGCCTTGAGCGGGATGTTCACGCCTTCATGCACGGGGCCGGTGCTCAGCTGGATGCTTTCGGCGTTGTAGCTGTTGCCGGTGCGCGCGTCGGTGTACTGCACCCGGGCGTTGTTCACGGTGAGGCTGTCGATATCCAGCTTCACCGGGCGCTCGTTACCGTCGGCAGGCCGAGGCTGGGCGCCGGCCGCAGGCGTGGCGTCGGCTTGCGCAGCCTTGCCCGGCTCGCCCTGGGCCGGCAGCGGCTTGCCGATATCTTCCCAGTTGCCATGGCCCTGTTCGTCGCGAGCCAGGGTCAGGTTCAAGCCTTCGACGCGCACGTCGCTCATCTGCACTTCGCGGCGCAGTAAAGGCAGCACGCGCACAGACAGGCCGAGCATCTGCAAGTCGGCGAAGGGCTCCTTGGGCGTGTTCAGGGTGGCGATGCTGGCTTCATGCAGCTCCAGCCCAAGCCATGGGAACAGGCTCCAGCCGATGTCCCCGTTGAGGGTCAGCTCCACATGAGCCTTGTCGCGTGCCAGCTGGCGAATCTCGTCTTTGTAGTCGTTGGGATCGAAGAGGTGGGTCAGGGCGAAGCCCAGCGCCACGATGATCAGCAACAACCCGAGAAGCCCGAGGCCCAGGATTTTGCCGAACGCTTTCATGGGCGAGTCCTTGTAGTCCGATTTTGAATTCAAGCGGCAGAGTATAGCGCCGCAGCGCCTATCCTACGCATGCATCGGATAGGACGGCTTCAATCGGCACTGCCGCTGTGGCAAGCAGAGGAGTGTTTGGATCTTGCCAGGCAGGACCGGTTCAGCTGCGCCACAATAAGCGATATCAGATTGCTTTCATCCAGCGCTGATGCTGCTACCCTTGCGCCGCTTTGCCTGCACTTACCTATAAAAAAAGGATCACGTCCATGAGTACTACTGTCTCGACGGGGGCACCGGCCAGCGCGCCAGGCTTCCTGTCCAAGGAGCGCATTATCGCCCGGCCGGGCTTCAACCGCTGGCTGGTACCGCCGGCGGCACTGGCCATTCACCTGTGCATCGGCATGGCCTATGGCTTTTCGGTGTTCTGGCTGCCGCTGTCCCAGGCCCTGGGTATAAGCGCACCGGTGGCGTGTGCCCCGGACATGAGCTTCATCGCCAAGCTGTTCAGTGCCGACTGCGACTGGCCGATTTCGATGCTCAGCTGGATCTACACCCTGTTCTTCGTCTTCCTGGGCTGCTCGGCGGCCGTGCTGGGCGGCTGGCTGGAGCACGCGGGCCCGCGTAAAGCCGGCCTGGTATCGGCCCTGTGCTGGTGCGGCGGCATGCTCATCTCTGCCATTGGCGTGAAAACCCATCAGCTGTGGCTGATGTGGCTGGGCTCGGGGGTTATTGGCGGTATCGGCCTGGGCCTGGGCTATATTTCGCCGGTTTCGACGCTGATCAAGTGGTTCCCGGACAAACGCGGCATGGCCACCGGCATGGCGATCATGGGCTTTGGCGGCGGCGCGATGGTGGGTGCACCCTTGGCCACTGCGCTGATGGGCCACTTCGGCAACGCGCATGAAGTGGGCGTGTGGCAGAGCTTCGTGGCCATGGCGGCGATCTACTTTGTGTTCATGACCGCCGGCGCCCTGGCGTACCGGGTGCCGCCAACCGGCTGGAAGCCCGAAGGCTGGGTTGCCCCTGCGAAGAAAGCAGGCAACAGCATGGTCACAGACCGCCACGTGCACGTCAGCGTGGCCTGGAAAACGCCGCAGTTCGCGTTGATCTGGCTGGTGCTGTGCCTGAACGTGTCGGCCGGTATCGGCATTATCGGCATGGCTTCGCCTCTGCTGCAGGAAGTGTTCGCCGGCAAGCTGCTGGGCAACGAGCTGACCTTCAGCGAGCTGAACGCTGCGCAACTGGCGCAGATTGCAGCCATCGCTGCGGGCTTCACGGGTTTGCTGAGCCTGTTCAACATTGGTGGGCGGTTCTTCTGGGCATCGTTCTCGGACTACATCGGCCGCAAGAACACCTACTTTGCCTTCTTTGCCCTGGGCGTGGGCTTGTACAGCCTGGTGCCAAACATGGGGCACCTGGGCAACGTGGCACTGTTCGTCGCGGCCTTCTGCATCATCCTGTCGATGTACGGTGGTGGCTTTGCCACTGTGCCTGCTTACCTGGCTGACCTGTTCGGTACGCAGATGGTCGGCGCCATCCATGGTCGCCTGCTGACTGCCTGGGCGGCGGCGGGTGTACTGGGGCCGGTGCTCATCACCTACCTGCGCGAGTCGCAGCTGGCGGCGGGCGTGGCGCGGGCGGCGGCTTACGACATGACGCTGTACATCCTGGCCGGCCTGCTGGTGCTGGGCTTCATCTGCAACATGCTGGTACGCCCGGTGGCAGACAAGCACTTCATGACCGATGCCGAGCTCGCCGCCGAGCGTGCGCTCAGCCATGACAAGGGCGCCGATGAGGCACGCTCGCTGGAGTGGAAGCCTGCACCGGGCAGCCTGCCGTTGGTGTTGCTGGCGTGGGCGGTGGTGGTTGTGCCGCTGGCGTGGGGCGTGTGGATCACCTTGCAGAAGACTGCCGTGTTGTTCCATTGACCTGATCGCGGGTGGGCGGCCTTCCGGCAGGGACGCAGGGGGCTGCAAGGTGTTCGTCGTGGCGAGTGCGGCGCTCGATCTCACAGGTACAGACCTCTAGCGGCGAGCACCTGGCGGCCCTACCCACTTGTATAGACCTGTAACACCATCTACCCCCCGCAATTACTGGCCCTGCCATATGTCATGCGCGTTCCAAGCCGGCGCCATCTGGGCCTATAATGGAGCCCTTTTCGCCCCATGATTTTTGCGGAGCTGGTGATGGTCGAACGTAAGGCTTCCGTCGAGCGCAACACCCTGGAAACCCAGGTCAAGTGCTCGATCAACCTCGATGGCAGTGGCAAGGCCCGATTCGATATCGGTGTGCCTTTCCTTGAACACATGCTGGACCAGATCGCCCGCCACGGGCTGATCGATCTGGATATCGAGTGCAAGGGCGACCTGCATATCGACGATCACCATACCGTCGAAGACGTCGGTATTACCCTTGGCATGGCGTTCGCCCAGGCCATCGGCGACAAGAAAGGCATATTCCGCTATGGCCACGCTTACGTGCCGCTGGACGAAGCCCTGTCGCGGGTGGTCATCGACTTCTCCGGGCGCCCTGGCCTGCAGATGCATGTGCCGTATACCCGTGCCAGCGTCGGTGGCTTCGATGTCGACCTGTTCCAAGAATTCTTCCAGGGCTTCGTCAACCACGCCCTGGTGACCCTGCACATCGACAACCTGCGTGGCCACAATACCCACCACCAGATCGAAACCGTGTTCAAGGCTTTCGGCCGCGCGCTGCGCATGGCCATCACCCTCGACGAGCGCATGGCCGGGCAGATGCCATCCACCAAAGGGTGCCTGTAAATGCAGACGGTAGCCGTAATCGACTATGGCATGGGCAACCTGCACTCGGTGGCCAAGGCGCTGGAGCACGTCGGTGCCGGCAAGGTAGTGGTAACCAGCGACGCCGCTGTCATCCGTGAGGCTGACCGCGTGGTGTTCCCCGGTGTGGGCGCCATCCGCGACTGCATGGCCGAAATCCGCCGCCTGGGCTTTGACAGCCTGGTGCGCGAAGTCAGCCAGGACCGCCCGTTTCTGGGTATCTGCGTAGGCATGCAGGCCCTGCTGGAGCACAGCGAAGAAAACGACGGTGTCGACTGCATCGGCATGTTCCCTGGGCAGGTGCGCTTCTTTGGCAAAGGCCTGCAAGAAGACGGCGAGCACCTGAAGGTGCCGCACATGGGCTGGAACGAAGTCAGCCAGAGCATCGACCACCCGCTGTGGCACGACATCCCTGACCGGGCACGCTTCTACTTCGTGCACAGCTACTTCATCAATGCCGGCAAGCCGGGGCAGGTAGTCGGCCGTGGCCACTATGGCGTCGACTTCGCCGCCGCCCTGGCCGATGGCTCGCGCTTCGCCGTGCAGTTCCACCCGGAAAAAAGCCATACCCATGGCCTGCAGCTGCTGCAGAACTTCGTTGCCTGGGACGGGCGCTGGTAAACCCCCAGCCCCGAGCTTCAAGCTTCGAGCTGCAAGCGCCAAGCAGGAGCGCGCAGCTTGAAGACCCGCGTGCAAGCTTGAGGCTTGCAGCTTGTGAATTTTGAGGAACACACATGCTGATTATCCCCGCTATCGATCTGAAGGACGGCGCCTGCGTGCGCCTGCGCCAGGGCCGCATGGAAGACTCCACGGTATTCTCCGACGACCCGGTGAGCATGGCCGCCAAGTGGGTCGAAGGTGGCTGCCGCCGCCTGCACCTGGTCGACCTCAACGGCGCCTTCGAAGGCCAGCCGGTCAACGGTGAGGTGGTCACTGCCATCGCCAAGCGTTACCCCACCCTGCCGATCCAGATCGGCGGCGGCATCCGCTCGCTGGAAACCATCGAGCACTATGTCAGGGCGGGCGTCAGCTACGTGATCATCGGCACCAAGGCGGTGAAGGAACCTGAATTCGTTGCCCAGGCGTGCAAGGCGTTCCCTGGCAAGGTCATCGTTGGCCTGGATGCCAAGGACGGCTTCGTCGCCACCGATGGCTGGGCCGAAGTCAGCTCGGTGCAGGTGATCGACCTGGCCAAGCGCTTCGAGGCCGATGGCGTCTCGGCGATCGTCTATACCGACATCGCCAAGGACGGCATGATGCAGGGCTGCAACGTGCCCTTCACCAAGGCCTTGGCCGAAGCGACTTCGATCCCGGTAATTGCCTCGGGCGGCATCCACAACCTGGGCGACATCAAGGCCCTGCTGGACGCCAAGGCCCCGGGTATCATCGGCGCCATCACCGGCCGTGCCATCTACGAAGGCACCCTCGACGTCGCCGAGGCCCAGGCCTTCTGCGACAACCACTAAGAGCGGCAAGCGGCAAGCGGCAAGCTGCAAGAGGGTGAGCGCTATACCAGCCGCTCTTCACTTGAAGCTTGAAGCTTGCCGCTTGCAGCTGCCGTCAGGAGCCTGACCCATGGCTTTAGCCAAACGCATAATCCCTTGCCTGGACGTGGACAACGGCCGCGTGGTCAAGGGCGTCAAGTTCGAGAACATTCGTGATGCCGGCGACCCGGTGGAAATCGCCCGTCGCTATAACGAGCAGGGTGCCGACGAAATCACCTTCCTCGACATCACCGCCAGCGTCGATGGCCGTGACACTACCTTGCATACCGTGGAGCGCATGGCCAGCCAGGTGTTCATCCCGCTGACCGTGGGCGGCGGCGTGCGTACCGTGCAGGACATCCGCAACCTGCTCAATGCCGGTGCCGACAAGGTTTCGATCAACACGGCTGCGGTGTTCAACCCGGAGTTCGTTGGCGAGGCGGCGGACCGTTTCGGTTCGCAGTGCATCGTGGTGGCAATCGATGCCAAGCAGGTTTCTGGCCCTGGTGAACAACCCCGTTGGGAGATCTTCACCCATGGCGGGCGCAAGCCGACCGGGCTGGATGCTGTGCAGTGGGCGATGAAGATGGAAGCGCTGGGGGCCGGTGAAATCCTGTTGACCAGCATGGACCAGGACGGCATGAAAAACGGCTTTGACCTGGGCGTTACCCGGGCCATCAGCGATGCGCTGAGCATCCCGGTGATTGCCTCGGGCGGTGTGGGTAACCTGCAACACCTGGCCGATGGCATCCTGGAAGGGCACGCCAGTGCGGTGCTGGCGGCCAGTATCTTCCACTTTGGCGAGTACACGGTGCCTGAGGCCAAGGCCTACATGGCTTCGCGCGGGATCGTCGTTCGTTGAGCCATTGATTGGGGCTGCTGCGCAATTCCCCGTAGGAGCGAGCAAAGCTCGCGATGGGCCGCAAGGCGGCCCCAATCACGTCAACCGTGGTTCTTGCCAAGCAAGGCGTGATACAGCTCGGTATCCCCCAGAATCCCGACCACCTTGTCGTTCTCCTGCAACACCAGCTTGTTACCGGTGTGGTAACGAATCTGCAGCGCTTCACGCATGCCGATATCCGCATGCACCAAGGTCGGCCTGCGGCCCAGCCCTTCCACTGCCTGCCCTGGCGCCCAGTTCTGCATTTCCAGCCCGTTCTGCCCTTGGCGTGCACGGGTGATGGAATTGCCTTCGCCCAGGTCCAGCCACGAATCGCCGCTTGGGTCCAGGCAAACCGAGCCGTTGACCCGCTTGCAGTTGTCCAGGCTACGCATAAGGCTGCGGCCGCACAGTACGTTCAGTGGGTTGGTGTGGGCGACGAAGGTACGCACATACTCGTCGGCCGGGTTCAGCACGATCTCTTCCGGCTTGCTGTACTGGATGATGCGGCCATCTTTCATGATCGCAATACGGCTACCCAGCTTCAGGGCTTCGTCCAGGTCGTGGCTGACGAACACGATGGTTTTGTTCAGTTTGCTCTGCAGGGTCAGCAGCTCATCCTGCAGGCCCTGGCGGATCAGCGGGTCGAGTGCCGAGAACGGTTCGTCCATCAGCAGGATGTCGGCGTCCATCGCCAGCGCCCGGGCCAGGCCCACGCGCTGCTGCATCCCACCGGAAAGCTCGTCCGGCTTCTTGTTGCGCCACTGAGCCAGGCCCACCAGCTCCAGCTTCTCGTCTACCAGCTTGCGTCGTTCTTTCTCCGGGCGGCCCTGCATTTCCAGGCCGAAGCTGATGTTTTCGCGCACCGTCAGCCAGGGCATCAGGGCGAACTTCTGGAACACCATGGCGATGCGCTTGGTGCGCATCATCTTCAGCTCGGCCGGCGTGCAGTGGGCAATGTCGATGTGCTTGCCTTCGTGCTCCACGAACAGCTTGCCGCGGCTGACCGTGTTCAGGCCGTTGATGCAGCGCAGCAGGCTGGATTTACCCGAGCCGGACAACCCCATCAGTACGCAGATCTCGCCTTTCTGGATATCCAGGTTGGCCTTTTCCACGCCTACCACCAGGCCGGTCTGCTTGAGGATCTCTTCGCGGGTTTTGCCCTGGTCCAGCAGCGACAGCGCTTCGCGCGGCTTGTTGGAGAAGATGACGTCGACGTCTTCGAACCGAATGATACTCATGCTTCACCCCTTGCCGGCAGTTCCGGTTGCTTGCAGATACGGTCGAGCATGATTGCCAGCAGCACGATCGCCAGGCCCGCTTCGAAGCCCAGGGAGATATCAGCGGTGTTCAGTGCGTTGACCACAGGTTTGCCCAGCCCATCCGCGCCCACCAGGGCGGCGATCACCACCATCGACAGCGACAGCATGATGCACTGGGTGACGCCAGCGGCGATGCTCGGCATCGCGTGCGGCAGTTCGATACGGGTGAGCAGTTGGCGGCGCGAGCAGCCAAATGCCTTGCCGGCATCCATCAGCTCCTGCGGGACGTCGCAGATGCCGAGGTAGGTAAGGCGGATGGGCGCCGCGATGGCGAACACCACGGTGGAGATAAGCCCCGGCACAACGCCCAGGCCGAACAGGGTCAGGGTAGGGATCAGGTAGACGAAGGTGGGTACCGTCTGCATCAGGTCCAGGACCGGGCGCATGGCGGTGTAGAACATCGGCTTGTGCGCCGCGACGATGCCCAGCGGCACGCCGATGGCCACGCACACGACCGTGGCGAACGACACCTGGGCCAGTGTTTCCATGGTTTCTTGCCAGTAGCCCAGGTTGAGGATCAGCAGGAACGACAGGGCAACGAATGCAGTCAGCGACCACTTGCGCTGGATCAGGTGGGCCAGGGCGGCGAACAGGGCGATGAGAACGAGCGGGTTGAACCAGGTTAGGGCACTGGTGACGCCATGGATCATGAATTCCAGGCCCTGCGCAATGGCGTCGAAATAATTCGCGCCATGCTGGGTCAGCCACTCGACGAACGAGGACATGTACTGGCCCAGCGGTATTTTTTGATCGATAAGCATGATAGCGAGCTTCCACCTGCGTAGATTGAAATCAACCCGGGGCGGGCACGGTCCTGCCCCGAGGTAGCGCTACTGCGTAGTTCTTTTATTGCGTGAGTTTCGCCTTGGCCGCCTCCAGGCCAGGTTTGCCATCCACGGTGGTCACGCCCGCCAGCCAGGTATCCAGCTTGCCGGGGTTGTCCTTGATCCACTTCTTGGCGGCTGCGTCGGGCTTCATCTTGTCGCCCAATACGTAGCCCATCATGGTGCTCTCGTCTTTCAGGTCGAAGGCCAGGTTCTTCAGCAACTGGCCCACGTTGCTGCATTCCTGCACGTAGCCCTTGCGGGTGTTGGTGTACACCGTTGCCTTGCCGAAGTCAGGGCCGAAGAAGTCGTCCCCGCCGGTGAGGTACTGCATCTTGAAGCGGTTGTTCATGGGGTGGGGTTCCCAGCCCAGAAACACGATGGCCTCGCCGCGCTTCTGCGACCGGTCGACCTGGGACAGCATGCCGGCTTCGCTGGACTGGACGATGGTGAAGCCGGCGTCCTTCAGGCCGAAGGCGTTCTTGTCGATCATGCTCTGGATGGTGCGGTTGCCATCGTTGCCCGGTTCGATGCCGTAGATCTTGCCCTCGAGCTCATCCTTGAATTTGGGAATGTCGCTGAAGTCCTTCAGGCCTTTGTCATACAAGGCTTGCGGCACGGCCAGGGTGTATTTGGCGTTTTCCAGGTTGGCGCGCACGGTTTCGACGGTACCGGCATCGCGGTACTGCTTGATGTCGTTTTCCATGGTCGGCATCCAGTTGCCGAGAAACACGTCCAGGTCTTTGCCGGCTGCCAGTGACTTGTATGTCACCGGCACCGAAATCATCGTGGTGTGGGTCTTGTAACCCAGGGCTTCGAGCACAGCGCTGGTCGTAGCCGTGGTTACCGTGATGTCGGTCCAGCCGACATCCGAAAACCTTACGGTCTGACACTGTTCGGGCTCTGCAGCCTGGGCCAGCAGTGGTGCGGACAGCAACGCCACCAGCAACAGCGAGGGTGAACCTTTCATGGATGGACTCCTGTGATTTTGTCTTCGGGTTCGCGTGTTTCGCCGGGCTTCTGAGGGACCGGTCGATCAGGCCTGCAGAGGGCAGGTTGCGTGGCCGTGCTTTACGAGTCGCTTTCGATAATCCTCCAGCGCCGGGCAATCGCCTACTGGTGGGGTCGTATCCAGTACGCAACGGGTCGTATCCAGTATTGGCGATGTCGCTTATAGGTTCTTCTCCCCCTCCAGCCGTATTTTTGCGTCACCAGGCCGCTGGAAAACGGCGTAGCGGGCGCTGTTACCAGGCCAGAACAGCGCGGCGCTGGCGGACAAAACTACGTCGGTTGCAGACGGCGAGGGGGGCGGTAAAAGCCCGATGATGCGTGCATTCAAGGTGGGCTGCTGTTTGAGCCTAGCAGTTGCCCCACCCTGCGCATGGCGCGCAGAGACAAGCCCAGCAAGAGGTGATTCAACAATGGCCATCAGCGTGTTCGACCTGTTCAAGATCGGTGTCGGGCCTTCCAGCTCGCACACCGTCGGCCCCATGCGTGCCGGCGCCCTGTTCGTACAGGGGCTGCGCGAGCGTGGCGAGCTGGACCACGTGAAACGGATCGAGGTGCGCCTTTACGGCTCGCTGTCGGCCACCGGTGTGGGGCACGGCACCGACAGCGCCACCATCATGGGGCTGATGGGCGAATGGCCCGATGCAATCGACCCTACCCAGATTGCCCCGCGCATCGCCGACCTGCGTGAAACCAATACCCTGCAGCTCGACAATGGCCGCCCCATCGAATTCGTCTGGGCCCGGGACATGCTGCTGCTGGACGAGAACCTGCCCTACCATCCGAACGCCATGACCCTGGTCGCCGAAGGTGAGCAGGGCGAGCTGCACCGCGACACCTACTACTCGGTGGGCGGCGGCTTTGTGGTGGATGCGGCCCAGGCTGCCAGCGGTGTGCTGGACGCCGACCAGACGGTGCTGCCGTACGATTTCAACAGCGCTGCCGAACTGCTCAGCCTGTGCAAGCAAAACGACCTCAGCGTGTCGCAATTGATGATGGCCAACGAGAAGGTGTGGCGCAGCGAGGCAGAGATCCACGCGGGCCTGCACAAGCTGTGGGCTGCCATGCAGGAATGCGTGAACAATGGCCTGAAGTACGAAGGCACGTTGCCCGGTGGCCTGAACGTCCGCCGCCGTGCCGCCAAGCTGCACCGCAGCCTGCAGGAAATCGGCAAGCCCAATGTGATTGGCTCCACCATGAGCGCCATGGAGTGGGTGAACCTGTTCGCCCTGGCGGTCAACGAAGAGAACGCCGCTGGCGGGCGAATGGTTACGGCACCCACCAACGGTGCCGCCGGTATCATCCCGGCGGTGTTGCATTACTACATGCGCTTCAGCGATGAGGTGAACGAGTCCAACGTTGTCGACTTCTTCCTGGCGGCAGCAGCGGTGGGCATCCTGTGCAAGAAAAACGCGTCCATCTCGGGCGCCGAAGTGGGTTGCCAGGGCGAAGTGGGCTCGGCCTGCGCCATGGCGGCGGCGGGCCTTGCCGAAGTGCTGGGCGCCACCCCACCGCAAGTGGAGAACGCTGCAGAAATCGCCTTGGAGCATAACCTGGGCCTCACATGTGACCCGGTGGGCGGGCTGGTGCAGGTGCCGTGCATCGAGCGCAATGCCATTGCTGCGGTCAAGGCCATCAATGCGGTGCAAATGGCCCTGCGCGGTGACGGTGAGCATTTCATTTCCCTGGACCAGGTCATTCGCACCATGCGCGATACCGGTGCCGACATGCACGACAAGTACAAGGAAACCTCGCGCGGTGGCCTGGCGGTCAGCGCAATCGAGTGCTGAGTATTCAGGCTGGCGTTACGGGCCATTGCGGGCACGTCCGCAATGGCCCCAAAGCGTTTTAACAAGGTGCAAAAGCACCCTTCCTGCCCCATTTCGGCGCGGCACTACCCCTACCGATCGTCAGATGTCGCAATCGATGTTGGCATTGTCGGTGACACTTAAAAATGTCGTTTCTGGGCAGCCTGCACATTCCGTGTCACCAAACTGCTCAGGGGTTACACGCATGGCGCCTAGCTCGCCGCTTTTGGCGCAGTCGCCGACTTGTAGGAAACGCCTGATTTTGCCGACTCAATAGGTCGTTTTCAGGTTTTTTCGAATAGCCGTTCAATTTCAGGCACGGCGTTTGCGTAGATATTGGTCAACAGCCCTGCACACCATCAAGCGGGGCAATAACAAGAAATCAGTGCCCGCCTGAGGCACACCCTGCATTTGTGTGAGGAGAAACCGCGATGACGTCGTACACCTCCGGGAACCCAACCCAGAACCGCACAGCACCCCAGTCCATCGGGTTTCTTCTATTGGACAACTTCACCCTGATTTCACTGGCCTCGGCCGTGGAGCCGCTGCGCATGGCCAACCAGCTGTCTGGCCGTGAGCTGTACCGCTGGCACACGCTCACCGTGGACGGTGGCCAGGTCTGGGCCAGTGATGGCTTGCAGATTACCCCGGACGCGGCCATGCACAGCGCCCCCCCCATCGACACCGTGATCGTCTGCGGCGGCGTGGGCATCCAGCGCACCGTTACCCGTGAGCATGTCACCTGGCTGCAAGCCCAGGCCCGCCAGTCGCGCCGCCTGGGTGCGGTGTGCACCGGCAGTTGGGCGTTGGCCTGTGCCGGCCTGCTCGATGGTTTCGATTGCAGCGTGCACTGGGAATGCCTGGCCGCCATGCAGGAAGCCTATCCACGGGTGAACATGAGCACCCGCCTGTTCACCCTCGACCGTAACCGCTTCACCAGCTCTGGCGGCACTGCGCCGCTGGACATGATGCTGCACCTGATCAGCCGCGATCATGGCCGTGAGCTGTCGGCGGCGATTTCCGAGATGTTCGTGTACGAGCGCATTCGTAACGAGCAGGACCACCAGCGCGTACCGCTCAAGCACATGCTGGGTACCAACCAGCCGAAGCTGCAGGAAATCGTCGCCCTGATGGAGGCCAACCTCGAAGAGCCGATCGACCTGGACGAGCTGGCGGTTTACGTGGCGGTGTCGCGGCGCCAGCTGGAGCGGCTGTTCCAGAAGTACCTGCATTGTTCGCCATCACGCTACTACCTGAAGCTGCGCCTGATCCGCGCCCGGCAGTTGCTCAAGCAGACGCCCATGTCGATCATCGAGGTGGCGTCGGTGTGCGGCTTCGTTTCCACGCCGCACTTCTCCAAGTGCTACCGCGAGTACTTCGGCATTCCGCCGCGTGACGAGCGTGTGGGCTCCAACACCACCCAGCAGGTAGCGATGATGCCGATCCCGCAGGCGATTACCCTGTCGCCCCACAGTGGGCCGATGGCTGCCTTGAGCCAGGCGCGCAACGAGTCGACGTTTGCCAGCGTAAGGCTTTGACACGGCACTGGCTCGTTCGCGGGTGAACCCGTTCCTACAGGTACCTGTGGTCTTCGATCCCTGTGGGAGCGGGTTTACCCGCGAAGGGGCCAGTACGGAGAAAAGGTCCCTCAGGCGCGCTTGCTGAACTGGGCCAAGGCCGGCAGCAGTTGCTTGTCGATTGCCTGGCGCACCGCCGGCAAAATGGTCGCGCTCCCGGTGTACATCTGCTCCACCATCCCTTTCAACGCCCGTGCATTGGGTTCCGTGAGCCCGCGCACCACAGCTTCGCAAGCCTGCTCCGCGGTAGCCCCGGCTGGTATGTCGAACCCGCGTGCGCGCAGGTGGCCTGCGAGGTCGTCCTGGTCAATCAAATCGGCATGCATCATGGCTGTTATCCCTTTTATCGCGAAGAGAGTGCTGCGTGATTTACGACCGATTCTGTGACGGGTACGACACGCCCGCAACCTCAGAATGCAGGGGTGGCCGCTTTGGCTAAGAACAGGTCGTTTCCGGCTAAATCCCCCTGCCATGAAGTGCGCACACTCACGCCATCTACCGAAGCGGAGGGTTTGGTCACCCTCACACGTGCACAGTGGATGTTGCTCGCTCTTGGCCCCGGATGCTCACGGCTTTCCGGGGTTATTTTTTGGGTCATGTAATGCCAATCACCCGCTGTACGTAGACTGCGGCTGGCAGATCCTGCTGCCCTTGAGCGAGCCCCTGCAGCAGCCCGATACTTTGCTCACTGAAAGGTGCAGATCGTGGGCCTGCCAAGTCCACATGCAGCAGTAGCTGTTCACTGGCCGCCAGCACTTCATCGAACCCTGATCGGTGCAGGGTGTGATACACGTGCAGGCGCTTGCGATCAAAAGCGATGATCTGCGTTTGCACCCATACCTCTGTGCCCAGCTTCACCTCATGCAGATAATTGATATGGGCCTCAAGGGTGAACAGCGAATTACCACTCTGTTCTCGGTGGTCGGCATCCAGCCCGATGCGTTCCATCAACGCATCGGTGGCGTAGCTGAAAATCAGCAGGTAGAACGCATCGCGCAGGTGCCCGTTGTAATCGACCCAGTCCTCGTGAACCTGGGTGCGGTAGGTAATCAATGCCGGCATCGGATTCCCCTCAATCACCAAAAGCCATGCCATGGCGGGCTTTGCTGGCCTGGACGGCGCCCAGCACCGCCAGCAGGGTGTCATCCCGGTAACGCTCGAGGGCTGCAATGCTGCGCTCGCCCAGTTGCTCCGAGGTGCCTTCCACCACATCGTCGATCAGCCTGTCGGTCAGCTCTGGCGCTGGCAGGTAGGTCCAGGGCAGCTTGAGTGCGGGGCCGAACTGCGACATGAAATGGCGCATGCCGGCGTCGCCACCCGCCAAGGTGTAAGTGAGGAAGGTACCCATGAACGACCAGCGCAGGCCAGCGCCAAAGCGTATGGCATCGTCGATCTCCCCGGTGGTGGCCACGCCGTCATTGACCAGGTGCAGGGCTTCACGCCACAGCGCCTCCAGCAAGCGGTCGGCGATAAAACCTGGCACTTCCTTGCGCACGTGCAGTGGGCGCATGCCGAGGGCGGTGTAGATGGTTTTCGCCGCGTCGATGGCCGCAGGGGAGGTGTGCTTGCCGCCCACGATTTCTACCAGCGGCAGCAGGTAGACCGGGTTGAACGGGTGGCCGACCAGGCAGCGCTCGGGGTGCCTGGCCGATTCGTAGAATTCGCTGGGCAGCAGGCCCGATGTGCTGCTGCCGATAATGGCATCGGGTTTGGCGGCGGCGCTGATTTGGGCGTGCAAGTCCAGCTTGAGGTCCAGGCGCTCGGGGGCGCTTTCCTGGATGAAGTCAGCGTCCCGCACGCACGCTTCGATGGTACTCACAAATTGCAGACGGGCCTGTGACGCGCCCGGTGCCAGGCCTTGTTGCTGTAATGCAGGCCAGGCATTGGCGATACGTTTGCGCAAGGCCTGCTCGGCACCCGGCGCCGGGTCCCAGGCGACCACATCCAGGCCGTGGGCGAGGGCGCGGGCCACCCAGCCGCTGCCTATTACGCCGCTGCCCAATGCAGCAAACGTCTTGATCTCGGTGATGAAGGTCATGGTTGTCTCCCAATAGAGTCAGCGGCGTTTGAGGTTCATCTTTTCCCGGCCTTCGGCAGGGGTCAGCACGCGGGCGCCGAGGCGGGAGATGATCTCTACCGCGCGCTCGACCAACTGGCCGTTGCTGGCCAGTACGCCCCGGTCGAGGTACAGGTTGTCTTCCAGCCCCACCCGCACGTTGCCACCCAGCAGCACCGCCTGCGCCGCCATGGGCATCTGCATGCGGCCGATGCCGAAGCCGGCCCAGGTGACATTGGCCGGCAGGTTGTCGACCATCGCCTTCATGGTGGTGGTGTCTGCGGGCGCGCCCCAGGGGATGCCCAGGCACAGCTGGAACAGCGGGTCGTGCAGCAGGCCTTCCTTCATCATTTGCTTGGCAAACCACAGGTGGCCGGTGTCGAAGATCTCAAGCTCGGCTTTTACCCCCAGCTCGGTGATGCGTTTGGCCCCGGCGCGCAGCTGGGCTGGGGTGGACACGTAGATCGAATTGCCGTCGCCGAAGTTGAGCGTGCCGCAGTCCAGGGTGCAGATTTCTGGCAGCAGGGCCTCCACGTGGGCCAGGCGCTCCAGCGGGCCGACCAGGTCGGTGCCCGGGCCGAAGGCCATGGGGTTTTCAGCAGGGCCGATTTCCAGGTCGCCGCCCATGCCGGCGGTGAGGTTGACGATGATGTCCACATCCGCTTCGCGAATGCGCTCCATGACTTCGCGGTACAGCGCCACGTCACGGCTGAAGCGGCCCGTTTGCGGGTCGCGGACGTGGCAGTGCACGACGGTGGCGCCGGCTTTGGCGGCTTCCACGGCAGCAGCGGCGATCTGTTGCGGGGTGACGGGTACCAGGTGGCTTTTCGAGGCGGTGTCGCCCGCGCCGGTGAGGGCACAGGTGATGATGACGTCGTGGTTCATGGCGCGTTCCTTGTGTTGTCTGTGCTGGCCTTTTCGCGGGTGAACCCGCCCCCACAAGGGGCCGTTTGGTCCCCTGGACTATGCGTAAGCTGTAGGAGCGGGTTTACCCGCGGAGGGGCTGGATCAGTTGGCGGTAAGCTTGAGGTTGTCCGCAGCCGGCTTACCGTCGAAGGTGGTCACCCCCTCAAGCCAGCGGGCCTTGTCTTCGGGGTGGTCCTTGAGCCACTGGCGGGCCGATTCGAGCGCGTCCTTGTGGTCGAGCAGCGGTTGCATCATGCGGCTCTCGTCCTCGGCGCTGAACGTGAGGTTGGCCAGCAGGCGGTTGGCGTTGGGGCAGCGCTCGGCGTAGTCGGGTGCGGTTACGGTCCATACCGTCGCGCGGCCTTCATCAGGCCCAAGTGCGCCCTGGCTGTCCCCCAGGTAAGCCATGTCGATGTTCACGTTCATGGGGTGGGGCGTCCAGCCAAAGAACACCACCGCTTCCTTGCGGCGCACGGCGCGGTCTACCGCCGCGAGCATGCCAGCCTCGCTGGATTCCACCAGCTGGAACTTGCCCAGGCCGAACTGGTTGTTGCTGATCATCGCCTTGATCTGGGTATTGGCGCCGGAGCCGGGCTCGATGCCGTAGAGCTTGCCGCCCAGTTCCTTCTCGAATTTATGGATGTCGGCGAAGGTTTTCAGGCCCTTGTCATACAGGTATTTGGGCACCGCCAGCGTGGCGCGAGCATCCTCCAGGCTTGGCTTGGCCAGTACCTTCACCTGGTTGGCGTCGATGAACGGCGTAATGGTCTGGGTCATGATCGGGTTCCAGTAACCCAGGAACATGTCCAGGCGCTTGTCGCGGATACCGGCGAAGATGATCTGCTGTGACGCGCTGGTCTGCTTGGTCTGGTAGCCAAGGCCGTCGAGCAGCACCTGGGCGACGGCGCTGGTGGCGATGACGTCGGTCCAGTTGACCACGCCCAGGCGCACGTTCTTGCAGGCTGCAGCGTCAGCGGCGTAGGTGGGGGCAACGGCGATGCTGCTCAGGGCGAGTGTTAACAAGCTGCGGCGGATCAAGCTGTGCATGGTGGCTCTCCATCGGCAGTGCATATTTTTATGGGGGCCGGCCTCTTTGGGGCGGTGTGAACACGCTACGCTGCTGGCAGGGTGGAAAATCGCACCCTGGCGACCAACAGTTGCACGGAGGCGACCACCTTTGCCGTGGAGCATGCAATGCCGCAAATCATTCATTTCCTATTGCTACCCGGCTTCTCGGCCATGGGGTTCATCAGTGCGCTGGAACCGCTGCGGGTAGCCAACCGCTTCCGCGGGCCGTTGTACCGGTGGCAGGTGCTGAGCCTGGATGGCGGGCCAGTGCAGGCCAGCAACGGCATGTCGGTGAACGCCGACGCAGCACTGGGGGCAGGTGAGCCCTGCGCCATGCTGTTGATCGTGGCCGGGTTCGAACCCTTGGCCCGCTATGGCACGGCGCTGCAGCAGGCGCTACGCCGCCTGGACCACGGCGGGGTAGTGCTGGGCGGCATTGATACCGGCGCCGTGGTGCTGGCCCATGCGGGCTTGCTCGACGGGCATCGCGCCACGGTGCACTGGGAGGCGCTGGATGCGTTTCGCGAGAATTACCCAGACCTGCAAGCCACCCAGGAGCTGTTCGAGATCGACCGGCGGCGCATCACCTGCGCTGGCGGCACGGCGTCGATCGACATGATGCTCGACCTGATCGCACAGGCCCACGGTGCTGAGCTGGCGGTGGAGGTTTCTGAACAGTTCGTGCTCGGGCGTATCCGTCAGCGACAGGACCACCAGCGTATGCAGATTGCCAGCCGCTATGGCATCAGCAACCGCAAGCTGGTGAAGGTGATCGGCGAAATGGAGCGCAACACCGAACAGCCGCTCAACACCCAGGTGCTGGCCGAAAGCGTCCAGGTGACGCGTCGGCAACTGGAGCGGTTGTTTCGCCTGCATCTGGGCGATACCCCTAGCGGTTTCTACCTGCGTTTGCGTTTGGAAAAAGCGCGGCAGTTATTGCGCCAGACCGACATGAGCGTGCTGGAGGTGGGGGTGGCTTGCGGGTTTGAGTCGGCTTCTTACTTTACCCGCTGTTACCGGGCGCGGTACCAGCGTTGCCCGCGCACGGATCGGGCGGGCAGGGCAGTGTGATTTTCGCCTGAGGGCCGCATCGCGGATTTATCCACAATGAGGCCAGACCAGCTTCACTGCTGACCAATGGACTGCAGGTACTCCGACCGGTCATCGCTGCGTTGCGCCACACAGGTATCCCACGCCGCCTGGAAGGCCTTGCTGCCTTTCTTCTCGGCAAAGGTTTCCACCTTGCAGTCGGCATCGCGCAATTGGGCCCACAGCTTCTGCGCCGCGTCCAGTTGCCCTACCAGGGCGCTCACCTGGTTGCCCTGGTCGGCGTACTGGTCGCGCACACGCTGGATCAGGTCATCATAAGCCGCTTGCAGTTCCCGCTCGGCGGCCTGCTTGCTGAAGGCTGCACAGGCATAGGTCTGCTGGTCGGTTTCGACATTGTCGCAAGGGGTGCTTTCTTCTTCCGCTGCGTGGGCGCCAGACACCGCCGCCAGCAGTACCATCCATGCCATTGCTTTCATCCGTATTCTCCTCGCCAAACTGATGAATGGCCGGATTCTCGCTCAGCCGCTCGCCGGGCGATAGCTCTTCGGCAAAATGTTCATCAACAGGGCTGCCCAGGTTGTTATCGAGACTGTCTCTCATTGCCGAAAACCCCGCCAGAGGGCGGCTTGTCGCGCATTGACGCTTTCGGCAAACCCCCTGTCGTTTTTGCATCGGGGCGCCTCGGGCCGCAGGCATATGCTGGCCCCAAAGCGCCGGCACAAGGTTTGGCGCCACCCATTCAATAAAAGGGGACGCCTGATGAGCCCAGCCGAATTACACGCCGACAGCATCGTCATCGATGGCCTGATCATCGCCAAGTGGAACCGCGAGCTGTTCGAGGACATGCGCAAAGGTGGCCTGACCGCCGCCAACTGCACCGTGTCGGTCTGGGAAGGCTTCAAGGCGACCGTCGACCAGATTGCCGCCAGCCAGAAGCTCATCCGCGAGAACAGCGACCTGGTGATGCCCGTGCGTACCACCGCTGACATTCGCAAGGCCAAGGAACTGGGCAAGACCGGCATCCTCTTCGGCTTCCAGAACGCCCATGCGTTCGAAGACCAGATTGGCTACGTCGAGATCTTCAAGCAGCTGGGCGTGGGCATCGTGCAGATGTGCTACAACACCCAGAACCTGGTAGGTACCGGCTGCTACGAGCGTGACGGTGGGTTGTCTGGCTTTGGCCGCGAGATCGTTGCCGAGATGAACCGTGTGGGCATCATGTGCGACCTGTCCCACGTTGGCTCGAAAACCTCCGAAGAAGTCATCCTCGAATCGAAAAAGCCGGTGTGCTACTCCCACTGCCTGCCGTCCGGGCTCAAGGAGCACCCGCGCAACAAGTCCGATGAAGAGCTGAAGTTCATCGCCGACCACGGCGGCTTCGTGGGCGTGACCATGTTTGCACCGTTCCTGGCCAAGGGGATCGATTCCACCATCGACGACTACGCCGAGGCCATCGAGTACACCATGAACATCGTCGGTGAAGATGCCATTGGTATCGGTACCGACTTCACCCAGGGTCATGGCAAGGAATTCTTCGAATACCTCACCCACGACAAGGGCTACGCCCGCCGCCTGACCAACTTCGGCAAGATCATCAACCCGCTGGGCATCCGTACCGTGGGCGAGTTCCCCAACCTCACCGAAACCTTGCTCAAGCGCGGCCATTCCGAGCGCGTGGTCCGCAAGATCATGGGCGAGAACTGGGTCAACGTATTGAAAGACGTCTGGGGCGAATAAGCCGCTCTCCAAGCCTGAAGCCCCTGCCAGCAACGCCGGGGCAACCCAATAAAAATTTTTCTGGAGTTGAGTTTCCATGGCCAAGATCGCCCCGCAATTGCCAATTGAAGTCGACAGCGAAACCGGTGTGTGGACCAGCGACGCCCTGCCGATGCTGTACGTGCCACGGCATTTCTTCGTCAACAACCACAAGGGCATCGAGGAAGTCCTGGGCGCCGACAAGTACGCCGAGATCCTCTACAAGGCCGGCTACAAATCTGCCTGGCACTGGTGCGAAAAAGAAGCCGAGTGCCACGGCCTGGAAGGCGTCGCAGTATTCGAGCACTACATGAAACGCCTGAGCCAGCGTGGCTGGGGCCTGTTCGAGATCCAGGACATCGACCTGGACAAGGGCACTTGCAGCGTCAAGCTCAAGCACTCTGCATTCGTATACGTCTATGGCAAATGCGGCCGTAAGGTCGACTACATGTTCACCGGCTGGTTCGCCGGCGCCATGGACCAGATTCTCGCTGCCCGCGGCAGCTCGATCCGCACCGTTGCCGAACAGGTGTACGGCGGGTCGGAAGAAGGCCACGAAGATGGCCTGTTCGTAACGAAGCCGTTGTAAGCCGGAGATAGCGTCATGGCATTCGAAGCAATGTTCCAGCCGATTCAGATCGGCAAACTGACCATTCGCAACCGCGTGCTCAGCACCGCGCACGCCGAGGTCTACGCCACTGACGGCGGCATGACGACCGACCGCTATGTGAAGTACTACGAAGAAAAGGCCAAGGGCGGCATTGGCCTGGCCATCTGCGGCGGCTCGTCGGTGGTGGCCATCGACAGCCCGCAGGAATGGTGGGCGTCGGTCAACCTGTCTACCGACCGCATCATCCCGCACTTCCAGAACCTGGCCGATGCCATGCACAAGCATGGCGCCAAGATCATGATCCAGATTACCCACATGGGCCGTCGCTCGCGCTGGGACGGTTTCAACTGGCCCACCCTGATGTCGCCCTCGGGTATCCGTGAACCCGTGCACCGCGCCACCTGCAAAACCATCGAGGTGGAAGAGATCTGGCGTGTGATCGGTAACTACGCGCAGGCTGCGCGCCGCGCCAAAGAGGGCGGCCTGGACGGCGTGGAGCTGTCGGCGGTGCACCAGCACATGATCGACCAGTTCTGGAGCCCGCGCGTCAACAAGCGTACCGACGAGTGGGGCGGCAGCTTCGAAGGCCGCATGAAGTTCGGCATGGAAGTGCTCAAGGCCGTGCGTGCCGAGGTCGGTGACGACTTCTGCGTGGGTATGCGTATCTGTGGTGACGAGTTCCACCCCGATGGCCTCAGCCACGAGGACATGAAGCAGATCGCTGCGTATTACGATGCCACCGGCATGCTCGACTTCATCGGCGTGGTAGGTTCGGGTTGCGACACCCATAACACCCTGGCCAACGTCATCCCGAACATGAGCTACCCGCCGGAGCCGTTCCTGCACCTGGCCGCAGGTATCAAGGAAGTGGTCAAGGTACCGGTGCTGCACGCACAGAACATCAAGGACCCGAACCAGGCCACGCGCATTCTTGAAGGCGGCTACGTGGACATGGTCGGCATGACCCGTGCGCACATGGCCGACCCGCACCTGATCGCCAAGATCAAGATGGGCCAGATCGACCAGATCAAGCAGTGCGTGGGTGCCAACTACTGCATCGACCGCCAGTACCAGGGCCTGGACGTGCTGTGCATCCAGAACGCCGCCACCTCCCGTGAATACATGGGTGTGCCGCACATCATCGAGAAAACCACGGGTGCCAAGCGCAAGGTGGTGGTTGTGGGTGCTGGCCCTGCCGGCATGGAGGCGGCCCGCGTGGCCGCTGAACGTGGCCACGATGTGACCCTGTTCGAGAAGAAAGACCAGATTGGTGGCCAGATCACCATCGCCGCCAAAGCGCCGCAGCGCGACCAGATTGCCGGTATCACCCGCTGGTACCAGCTGGAGCTGGCGCGCCTGAAAGTGGACCTGCGCCTGGGTACCGCTGCCGACGTGGACACCATCCAGGACCTGCGCCCGGACATCATCGTGCTGGCCGTGGGCGGGCACTCGTTCCTGGAGCAGAACGACCACTGGGGCGCTGCCGAAGGGCTGGTGGTCAGCAGCTGGGACGTACTGGACGGCAAGGTTGCACCGGGCAAGAACGTGCTGGTGTACGACACCATTTGCGAGTTCACCGGCATGTCGGTGGCGGACTTCATCGCCGACAAGGGCTGCCAGGTGGAAATCGTCACCGACGATATCAAGCCGGGTGTGGCCATGGGCGGTACGACCTTCCCCACCTACTACCGCAGCATGTACCCCAAAGAAGTGATCATGACCGGCGACATGATGCTGGAAAAGGTCTACCGCGAGGGCGACAAGCTGGTGGCGGTGCTGGAAAACGAATACACCGGTGCCAAGGAAGAGCGCGTGGTGGACCAGGTGGTGGTGGAGAACGGCGTGCGTCCTGACGAGCAGCTGTACTACGCCCTGAAGGACGGCTCGCGCAACAAAGGCCAGATCGATGTGGAGGCGCTGTTCGCCATCAAGCCGCAGCCGATCCTCAGCCAGCCAGGCGAGGGCTACCTGCTGTTCCGCATTGGTGACTGCGTGGCCCAGCGTAACGTGCATGCGGCGATCTACGACGCCTTGCGCCTGTGCAAGGACTTCTGATCTTTAAAAATAGCCGCCGCTGAGCGCGGTTTCCTGTGGGAGCGGGTTCACCCGCGAATGCGTCAGCCCAAGCAACATCGTTGTCTGACCTGACGCATTCGCGGGTAAACCCGCTCCCACAAGGGGGCCAGTCCAGGCGCCAGAACGGCGCAAGAATCTAGCTGTTGTGGGAGCCTCCCATGTTGAACACCCTTCTACCCATCCTGCTGTTCGCTGCCCTTGGCCTGGCGGTGCTCGGCGCCCTGCGCCGGGTGCGCATGTGGCGTCGTGGCCGGGCCTCCAAGGTCGACCTGGTCGGCGGCTTGCTGGCCATGCCGCGCCGTTACCTGGTGGACCTGCACCACGTGGTCGAGCGCGACAAGTACATGTCCAAGACCCACGTGGCCATTGCTGGCGGCTTCGTGCTGTCGGCGCTGCTGGCCATCCTGGTGCACGGTTTCGGCCTGCACAGCAAGATTCTGGGTTATGCCCTGCTGGTGGCCACGGTGATCATGTTCACCGGCGCCATCTTCGTCTTCAAACGGCGCCTCAACCCGCCTTCGCGCCTGTCCAAAGGCCCTTGGATGCGCCTGCCCAAGAGCCTGCTGGTGTTCGCTGCCAGCTTCTTCATCGCCACCTTGCCCGTGGCTGGCATCCTGCCGGCCAATACCGGCGGCTGGGTGATGGTCGGCATTCTGGGCCTGGGCGTGCTGTGGGGCGTGTCCGAGCTGTTCTTCGGCATGACCTGGGGCGGGCCGATGAAGCACGCTTTCGCCGGTGCCCTGCATTTGGCATGGCACCGCCGCGCCGAGCGTTTTGGGGGTGGCCGCAGCACTGGCCTCAAGCCACTGGACCTGGAAGACCCGAACGCGCCGCTGGGCGTAGAAAAACCGGTGGACTTCACCTGGAACCAGCTGCTGGGCTTTGACGCCTGCGTGCAGTGCGGCAAGTGTGAAGCGATGTGCCCGGCCTTTGCTGCCGGCCAGCCGCTGAACCCGAAAAAGCTCATCCAGGACATGGTCATCGGCCTGGCCGGTGGTACCGATGCCAAGTTCGCCGGCAGCCCTTACCCCGGCAAGCCGATCGGCGAGCACGGCGGCCACCCGCACCAGCCGATCGTCAATGGCCTGGTGGATGCCGAGACACTTTGGTCGTGCACCACTTGCCGCGCCTGCGTTGAAGAGTGCCCGATGATGATCGAGCACGTGGACGCCATCGTCGACATGCGCCGCCACCTCACACTGGAAAAGGGCGCTACCCCGAACAAGGGCGCCGAGGTGCTCGACAACCTGATCGCCACTGACAACCCTGGCGGCTTCGCCCCGGGTGGCCGCATGAACTGGGCTGCCGACCTGAACCTCAAGCTGCTGTCCGAGGTGAAGAGCACCGAGGTGCTGTTCTGGGTGGGCGATGGCGCGTTCGACATGCGCAACCAGCGCACGCTGCGTTCGTTCGTCAAGGTGCTCAAGGCTTCGGGTGTGGACTTCGCCGTGCTGGGCCTGGAAGAGCGCGACAGCGGTGACGTGGCCCGTCGCCTGGGTGATGAAGCCACGTTCCAGCAACTGGCCAAGCGCAATATCAAGACCCTGGCCAAATACACGTTCCAGCGCATCGTTACCTGCGACCCGCACAGCTTCCACGTACTGAAAAACGAGTACGGTGCGCTGGGCGGCAACTATCAGGTGCAGCACCACAGCACCTACATTGCCGAGCTGATTGGCGCCAACAAGCTCAACCTTGGCCAGCACAAAGGTGGCAGCGTCACCTACCACGACCCGTGCTACCTGGGCCGTTACAACGGTGAATACGAAGCCCCGCGTGAAGTGCTCAAAGCGCTTGGCATCGAGGTGCGTGAAATGGAACGCTCAGGCTTCCGTTCACGCTGCTGCGGCGGTGGCGGCGGTGCGCCGATCACCGACATCCCTGGCAAGCAGCGCATCCCCGACATGCGCATGGACGACATCCGCACCACAGAGGCTGAAGTGGTGGCTGTGGGTTGCCCGCAGTGCACGGCGATGCTCGAAGGTGTGGTGGAGCCGCGCCCACTGATCAAGGACCTGGCCGAACTGGTGGCCGACGTGCTGATCGAGGAAGACGCCCAGGCGGCGGCCAGCAAGCCAGCCAAGACCAAACGTGAACCTGCGGAGGTGCATTGATGAGCGACATCATCCGCCGCGACCCTCGCGCCGAGTGGATCGCCCGTAACCGTCTGCACCCGCTGCACGCAGCCATGCAGACTCAACAGACCAGCTGGATGGGGCCCAACGGCCTCATCCGCAAGAACCCGCACGCCAGCGCCGCAGGCTTCATCGGCCCGAACGGGCTCAAGCGCATCGACCGCAGTGGCGCCCAGCAGGGCACTACCGTCGGGGCGCGGCGCACGGCGGCGGCCGAAGTGCAGTTGCCGCTGCATCAGGTGGCCGACCCCGCGTTCTACATTGCCGTGGTGCCGGACATGGTCGGTGGCCGCCTTGGCAGCCACGACCGCGACTTGCTGGGCCTGGCCCACAGCCTGGCCGGCAACGACGGTGCGGTGTTGGCCATCGTGTTCGGCGAGCACAAGGAAAGCAGCTTCGCCAATGCCGGTGTAGACCGCCTGCTGGTAATCGATGGTGATGAATACCAGGGGTATGCGCCAGAGCAACTGGTGCAGGGCCTGCGCGCGGTGGACAACCAGTTTGCCCCACGCCACTGGCTGCTGCCAGACAGCCGCACCGGCGGTGGTGAGCTGGGCCGGCGCCTGGGGGCGGCGTTGGGTGAACGCCCGGCTACCCGTGTGTGGCAAATCAAGGACGGCCAGTGCATCGGCCGTGCTGGCGCTGGCCAGCAAGACATGCAGCGTGCACTTCCGCGGTTGATCCTGGCCGCGGCCGAGTGTGCCGAGCCGGTCAGCGAGACGCGCCACGAAGCGTTGCCGGTCGAGTTGTCTGCCAACGTTGCCCGCAGCATTTCGCGTATCGAAGACCTGGGCTCGGTGGCGGTTGACCCGGCCAAGATCGCCATGGCGGAGGCCGAGTTCATTGTCTCTGGCGGCAACGGCGTCAAGGACTGGCCGCTGTTCCACAAGGCCACCACCGCGCTGGGTGCTACCCAGGGCGCGTCCCGGGTGGCGGTGGACGATGGCCACATGCCGCGTGATCGTCAGGTGGGCGCCACGGGTACGTGGGTAACTGCACGGGTGTACATGGCGGTGGGTATCTCCGGCGCCATCCAGCACCTGCAGGGCATCGGCGCCTGCGACAAGGTGGTGGCGATCAACATGGACCCCGGTTGCGACATGATCAAACGCGCCGACCTGTCGGTCATTGGCGACAGTGCGGCGATTCTCCAGGCACTGATCGACGCTGTGGATAACTACCGCAACGGCGCCCAGCGCGACGCGGCATAAGGGCACGAGCATGAGTACGAAAGTCATCAGCCTGGTCTCGATCGGCGCCCACCCAAGCTCGGGTCGTGCGCGCCGCGCCGAGCAGGATTCACGTGCAGTGGAGCTGGGCCTGCAACTGGCCGGCGGGGATCTGCAGGTTGTGCATGCAGGCGACCCTCACGAGGAAGCCCTGCGCGGTTACCTGGGGATGGGCCTGGAACACCTGGATGTGCTTGAGCAACCCGCTGGCGCGGATGTGCTGGGGGTGCTGGGCGATTACTTGCGCGGTGCCGGTGCACAACTGGTGCTTACCGGCAGCCAGGCCGAAACGGGGGAGGGGTCTGGCATGCTGCCGTTCCTGCTCGCCGAGAAGCTTGGCTGGCCGCTGGTGGTGGGGCTGGCCGAAGTGGAGTCCATCGAAAACGGCACAGCACAGGTGTTGCAAGCGCTGCCACGTGGCCAGCGTCGGCGTTTGAAGGTACGCCTGCCGCTGTTGGCCACGGTCGACAACGCCGCGCCCAAACCGCGCCAAAGCGCCTTCGGGCCCGCACGCCGCGGTGTACTGGCGGCGCAGGACGTGCAGGTGGTGGACGATGAACTGCTGGGCGAAGAGGCCCTGCAGCCGGCGCGCCCACGGCCCAAGCGGTTGAAGGTGATCAAGGCCAAAAGCGGCGCCGACCGCATGAAGGCTGCGACGGCCAAGGCCAGTGGTGGTGGGGGCAAGGTGCTGAAGGACGTCACCCCGCAGGAAGGTGCCGAGGCCATTCTGAAGTTGTTGGTGGAGGAAGGTGTGCTGCGCTGATTGGCGTGGCTTTTCACTGAACCCGCGAGGCATCAGCGCAATGGCTGGCACCGGCTTTGCCGGTGATCGCGGGTAAACCCGCTCCTACAGGGGGCGATGGGGGCTACTCACTGCCTGTCATTTCTGCCAGTTCGCAAGCGCGGCCTCCCTATATACCCTGCACGCATGCCACGCGAGTTAGGGTAATCATGCCGACCTTTCTTCATAACAACGATCGCCGACATTCCGTATCAGAAAACGGGCGCCCACTTCATCGCGCCTATTCGCCCTATGGCGCTGGGAACGGGCTCTTCGAGTCACGCCTTGCCTTTTGTGGAGAGTTGCGTGATCCGCTGATGTGCAGCTACCCGCTGGGAAATGGGTACCGGCACTACAAGCCATCGATCATGCGCTTCCATACACCCGATAAATACAGCCCATTTGGTGATGGAGGCTTGAATACTTATGCCTACTGCGTGGGTGATCCAGTTAACTACAGAGACCCGACTGGGGAAAAGCCAGAAGAGTATGTGCTGCCAGTGCTGAGCATCTTCACCAACCTCATGGGTGTCTTTATCAGCGGCCTACGTTTCAGGTCTTTCTACAAGCGAATCAATTCGCTCCCACGGAGTGCCATAGATCCTCTTCTACCGAGTATCCCCAAGCCATCGCGCGCTGACTGGGTGCTATCGAGTATTAGCGCCCTATCGGGTACGGCCGGGCTTACCGTCGGGGTGACCAGAACAGTTGATCCGGACGCCGATTGGCAAACCTGGGCGCTTGCAGCGCTGACGATAGCGTCGCTGGGCACCTCTACCTATGAAGCGTGGAAGCTGGCGCAGGCGAAACCGTGGCAATCGAGTGACCCCACACTCGTTCACGTGCCGTTGTCTCAGAGATCGACGAGGAGCGTTGACAGTTCTTTAAGGGGGCGTGTGCGCCCTGTAAACACAGACTTCTCGGACAGGCTGCAAAGTAATGCTGCAACTATAAGATCCGCTTAACGTCGGCTTGAAGAAGGATAGCGACATCTGTCGCTACCCCGACTTCTAGCGCAGCTACTGCGCCAACACTTCCTTCAGATACGGTGCAGGCTCCGCACCCAAGTTGTTCAGCAAGCGCCCGCTGTACCAGTCGATGAAGTTCACCACACCAAACTCGTAGGTTTTGGAGTAAGGGCCCGGCTGATAAGCCGTGGAGTTGATGCCACGCTGGTTCTCTTCGGCCAGGCGGCGGTCCTGGTCGTTGGTGGCGTCCCACACCTTGCGCATGTTCTCTGGGTTGTAGTCCACACCTTCTACGGCATCCTTGTGCACCAGCCACTTGGTGGTGACCATGGTTTCCTGGGCGCTGATCGGCCACACGGTGAACACGATCATGTGGTCGCCCATGCAGTGGTTCCAGGAGTGGGGCAGGTGCAGGATGCGCATCGAGCCCAGGTCTGGGTTCTTGATGCGGCCCATCAGTTTCTGGCAGGCCTGCTTGCCATCCATGGTCATCGACACGGTGCCCTTGAGCAGCGGCATGCGCACGATACGGTTACGCAGGCCATGGCTCTTGTGCAGGTACGGGATTTTCTCGGCTTCCCAGGCGGCGGCAGAGGCTGCCACGTGGTCCTTGAATTCCTGGCTGGCGCGTGGGTCGTTGGTGTCGTCCCATTCCAGCAGGGTTTGCAGCAGTTCTGGGTGCGAACCGTTGCAGTGGTAGCACTCACGGTTGTTTTCCAGCACCAGCTTCCAGTTGGCTTTTTCCATCAAGGTGGTTTGCACCGCCACCTTGGTGTTTTCCATGTCGTACGGTTCCATGTAGTGGTCCAGCGTGGCCAGGAACTCGTCGATGGCTGGCGGGTTTTCCGCCAGGCTGATGAAGATGTAGCCGCCAGCCACTTTCACATTGACCGGCTTGAGGCCGTACTGCTTCATGTCGAAGTCGGCGCCCATCTCGGTGCCGGCGAACAGCAGGCGGCCGTCAAGCTCGTAGGTCCACTGGTGGTAAGGGCACACCAGTTTCGCCACCTTGCCCTTTTCGCTGACGCACAGGCGCGAGCCGCGGTGGCGGCAAACGTTGTGGAAGGCATGCACCTTGCCCTCGGTACCCCGCACCACGATGATCGGGTTCTTGCCGATCTGCAGGGTGAGGTAGTTACCCTTGGCCGGGATCTCGCAGGTCATGCCGGCGATCAGCCACTCTTTGTGGAAGATCTCCTGCATGTCGATCTGGAACAGACGCTCGTCGGTGTAGAAAGGCTGGGGCAGCGAGTAGGTGCGCTCGCGGGTCTGCAGCATCTCGGCGGTGGCCTTGCGTGCAGGTTCCAGTGGATCGCCCAGGCTCAGGGTTGCGGTGACGTCCATCGTGTATTCCTCGGGGCCGTTTGCGGCCGGCAAAAGGTGGCTAATCGTTGTTGTGGTGCCGCAAGGCTGTTAACCATGAACAGCGTGTTGTTTTGCGGTGGAGTGTGCGTCCGAAGGCGGCGTGAACCGTATCCATGGGCGACATGGCCGAATTGAATTACGACGCCACAGCCCTTGCCGTGCGGGGCTGGTCGCGATAAGTACGCCGATGTCGCTGGCAGGAATGTTCATGGCTTCAAGCTTGCGCATCATCCAAGCCATAAAAAGGCCAATAGTCGGCTGCTGGAGATGAACATGTCCGATACCTTTCTCAATCCGGTCACTACCCAGACCTGGGCCAACGGCCGCCACATCGTGCGCTGCGTCAAGGTCATCCAGGAGACCTGGGACGTGCGCACCTTCTGCTTCATGGCAGACCAGCCGATCATGTTCTTCTTCAAGCCCGGGCAGTTCGTGACCCTGGAGCTGGAAATCGAAGGCAAGCCGGTGATGCGTTCCTACACCATCTCCAGTTCGCCGTCAGTGCCGTACAGTTTTTCCATCACGGTAAAACGTGTGCCGGGTGGCCTGGTGTCCAACTTCCTGCACGACACCATGCACGAAGGTGCCGAGCTGCCGGTGCACGGCCCGGTCGGCCTGTTCAACGCCATCGACTTCACGGCCGCCAAGGTGCTGTACCTGTCCGGTGGCGTCGGCATTACCCCGGTGATGTCCATGGCGCGCTGGTTCTATGACACCAACGCCAATGTGGACATGGTGTTCGTGCACAGCGCTCGCTCACCGAAAGACATCATCTACCACCGCGAGCTGGAACAGATGGCCTCGCGCGTGCCCAATTTCAGCCTGCACATCATTTGCGAGAAACACGGTTTGGGCGAGCCCTGGGCGGGTTACCGTGGCTACCTGAACCAGCGCCTGATGGAGCTGATTGCCCCGGACTACATGGAGCGCGTGGTGTTCTGCTGCGGCCCCACCCCGTACATGACGGCCGTCAAGCGCATGCTCGAGGCGGTGGGCTTCGACATGGACAACTACCATGAGGAGTCCTTCGGGGCGACCCCGGCCGAGGCCAAGGCCGATGCCGTGGAGCACGCTGAAGCGGCGGCCGACGCGCCAGAAGTGGACGCTGCCGACCTCAACCTGGTGGAGTTCATCGGCAGCGAGAAGAGCATCCGCATCGCCCCCGGCGAAACCGTGCACGCTGCAGCGGCCAAGGTCGGCTTGATGATCCCGAAAGCTTGCGGCATGGGCATTTGCGGTACCTGCAAGGTGCTCAAGCTGGGCGGCGAAGTGGAAATGGAGCACAACGGTGGTATCACCGAGGAAGATGAAGCCGAGGGGTACATCCTGTCGTGCTGCAGCGTGCCGAAAGGGGATGTGCGCATCGATTATTGAGGGCCAGGCTGTGGGTGTGTTCGTGCAGCCTGACTGACCGGTGGTTGACTCAGGTCGGAACAAGCAGGTGGATACCCTGTCAATCTGCGGGGCGGAAACCTTGTGAATCCGATATTTAATGGCGATGGGCGGCACTTTTCTTTATCGTGTGCGCCCCTCGCAACAACCTGAGATAGACCCATGCTTGAAGCCTCCCTCAATCAAATCGAGCAGCTGGTCAGCGACCTGATGCAAAAGAACGCTCAGCTCACCGAGCAGAACACCACCCTGGGCCAGGAACTGGCCAAGGCAAAGGAAGAGAACGAAACCCTGCAGCTGTCGCTGATGGAGCAGGAAGAACAGAACGGCAGCACTGCAGCCCGCCTGCAGGCCCTGCTGGAGCGTGCCAACGCGGGTGCAGTGGGCGCATGACGCTGCAAGCGCAACCGATCAATGTTGTGTCGATCCTGGGCAACGACTATTCGATCAAGGCGCCTGAAGGCCAGGAGGCAACCCTCGCCCAGGCGGTACAGATGCTCAACACCGCATTGGCCCAAACCAAGCGCCAGTACCCCACGCTGATCGGTGACAAATTGCTGGTGCTGGCGGCGCTCAACCTGTGTTCCAAACAGGTTGAACTGCAGAACGAACACCAGCAGACACTTGCCCGTACCCAGGCTCAGATCGACGCCACGGTAGACGCCATCGCCCGGACTATCGCCGAGCATTGAGGTGCTCATTGCTCGGCGCGGTTAGCCCGCGAATGCCACCACGTAATCACTGATGCGTTCGCGGGCTGTCAGTGGGTGAGTATCGCCCTGATATCCGCCGCCAGCTCCCGCACCCGTGCTTCTTCGGTATCCCACGAGCACATGAAGCGTGCGCCGCCGCTGCCGATGAAGGTGTAGAACCGCCAGCCCTTGTTGCGCAATGCTTCGAGGGCAGGTTCGGGCATTTGCAGGAACACGCCATTGGCCTCTACCGGGAACATCAGCTGCACACCTGGCAAATCGCTCACCAATGACGCCAGCAACTGCGCGCAGCGGTTGGCATGGGCGCTGTAGCGCAGCCAGGCGCCGCCTTCCAGCAGGCCGACCCAGGGGGCGGAGAGGAAGCGCATTTTCGACGCCAGTTGCCCGGCTTGCTTGCAGCGGTAGTCGAAGTCTTCGGCCAGTTGGCGATTGAAGAACAGGATGGCCTCGCCAACCGCCATGCCATTCTTGGTGCCGCCAAAGCACAGCACATCGACGCCGGCTTTCCAAGTGATCTCTGCCGGGCTGCACCCCAGAAATGCGCAGGCATTGCTGAAGCGCGCACCGTCCATGTGCAGGTTGAGGCCCAGCTCCTTGCAGGTGGTGCTGATGGCCTTCAGCTCGTCGGGCCGGTAGACGGTGCCCACTTCAGTGGCCTGGGTGAGGGTCACCACCCGTGGCTTGGGGTAGTGGATATCCTGGCGCTTGAGGGCCACTTCGCGGATCGACTGGGGTGTCAGCTTGCCGTTCACACTGGGCGCGGTCAGCAGCTTGGAGCCGTTGGAGAAGAACTCGGGTGCACCGCACTCGTCGGTTTCGACGTGGGCAGTCTCGGAGCAGATCACGCTGTGGTAGCTCTGGCACAGCGAGGCCAGGGCCAGCGAGTTGGCGGCGGTGCCGTTGAAGGCGAAGAACACTTCGCAGTCGGTTTCGAACAGCTTGCGAAAGTGCTCGGTGGCGCGTTCGGTCCACTGGTCGTCGCCGTAAGCGCGGTCGTGGCCATGGTTGGCCTGCTCCATGGCGGCCCAGGCTTCGGGGCAAATGCCGGAGTAGTTGTCGCTGGCAAATTGTTGGCTCTTGTCTGTCATGGCACTGTCCTTTGAACGACGCAGAGCAGCACTCTAAACCATCGTTTTGGCAGTTGCCTATACAAGCTGTGCATTGTCGAGTATCTGGTTGTCTGGGCTGGCCTCTTCGCGGGTAAACCCGCTCCCACAGGGCCAGTACAACCTTCCAGAGCTCTGCTGTACCAGTGGGAGCGGCGGTGCGGCGATCCGATTTACCCGCGAAGAGCCCGACAGCACCCGCAAAAAAACGAATGTCGTAAACGCGCCATTGCAAGGCGTGCGCAGGCATCTGACACGCCCCCGCCAGTCATACCATCGCCGCAAAGGGTCGTTGAACCCTCCGAACAAAAAATGATCGCTGCCGGGAGAGACAAGATGTTCAGCAAGCAAGACCAGATCCAGGGTTACGACGATGCACTGCTGGCGGCGATGAATGCCGAAGAACAGCGGCAGGAAGATCACATCGAGCTGATCGCCTCGGAGAACTACACCTCCAAGCGCGTGATGCAGGCCCAAGGCAGCGGCCTGACCAACAAATACGCCGAAGGCTACCCGGGCAAGCGCTACTACGGCGGCTGCGAGCACGTCGACAAAGTCGAGGCGCTGGCCATCGAGCGCGCCAAGCAGCTGTTCGGTGCCGATTACGCCAACGTCCAGCCGCACTCTGGCTCCTCCGCCAACAGCGCCGTGTACCTGGCACTGCTGCAGCCGGGCGACACCATCCTGGGCATGAGCCTGGCCCACGGTGGCCACCTGACCCACGGTGCCAAAGTGTCGTCGTCTGGCAAGCTGTACAACGCGGTGCAGTATGGCATCGACACCAACACCGGCCTGATCGACTACGACGAGGTCGAGCGCCTGGCGGTCGAGCACAAGCCGAAAATGATCGTTGCCGGCTTCTCGGCCTACTCCAAGACCCTCGACTTCCCACGCTTCCGCGCCATTGCCGACAAAGTCGGTGCGCTGCTGTTCGTGGACATGGCCCACGTTGCCGGCCTGGTAGCCGCTGGCCTGTACCCGAACCCGATCCCGTTCGCCGATGTGGTCACCACCACCACCCACAAGACCCTGCGCGGCCCACGTGGCGGCCTGATCCTGGCCAAGTCGAACGAAGAGATCGAGAAAAAGCTCAACGCTGCCGTATTCCCAGGCGCCCAAGGCGGCCCGCTGATGCACGTGATCGCCGGCAAGGCCGTGTGCTTCAAGGAAGCGCTGGAGCCTGAGTTCAAGAGCTACCAGAAGCAAGTCATCGAAAACGCCCAAGCCATGGCCCAGGTGTTCGTCGACCGTGGCTACGACGTGGTGTCTGGCGGTACCGACAACCACCTGTTCCTGGTCAGCCTGATTCGCCAGGGCCTCACCGGCAAAGACGCCGACGCTGCCCTGGGCCGCGCGCACATCACCGTCAACAAGAACGCCGTGCCCAACGACCCGCAGTCGCCGTTCGTGACCTCGGGCCTGCGTATCGGCACCCCGGCTGTGACTACCCGTGGCTTCAAGGTGGCCCAGTGCGTGGCCCTGGCCGGCTGGATCTGCGACATCCTCGATAACCTCGGTGACGCTGACGTGGAAGCCGATGTGGCGAAGAACGTCGCGGCCCTGTGCGCAGATTTCCCTGTTTACCGCTGAGTGGAGTCCCACACCATGCAACGTTACTCGGGCTTCGGCCTTCTCAAGCACTCCCTCAGCCACCACGAGAACTGGCAGCGCATGTGGCGCACGCCCACGCCGAAAAAGGTGTACGACGTGGTCATCGTTGGCGGTGGCGGCCATGGCCTGGCCACGGCCTACTACCTGGCCAAGGAGCACGGCATCACCAATGTGGCGGTAATCGAGAAGGGTTACCTGGGCGGCGGCAACACCGCCCGTAACACCACCATCGTGCGCTCCAACTACCTGTGGGACGAGTCGGCGCACCTGTACGAACACGCCATGAAGCTGTGGGAGGGCCTGTCCCAGGACCTCAACTACAACGTCATGTTCTCCCAGCGCGGCGTGTACAACCTGTGCCACACCCTGCAGGACATGCGTGACTCCGAGCGCCGCGTCAGTGCCAACCGCCTGAACGGCGTGGACGGCGAGCTGCTGAACACTGCTCAAGTAGCGGCCGAGATCCCTTACCTGGACTGCTCCAAGAACACCCGCTACCCGATTTTGGGTGCCACCGTGCAGCGCCGTGGCGGCGTGGCCCGTCACGATGCCGTGGCCTGGGGCTTCGCCCGCGCAGCAGACGCCCTGGGCGTGGACCTGATCCAGCAGACCGAAGTGACAGGTTTCCGCAAGGAAAACGGCGCGGTCATCGGCGTTGAAACCAACAAAGGCTTCATCGGTGCCAAGCGCGTCGGTGTGGTCACCGCCGGTAACTCCGGGCACATGGCCAAGCTGGCCGGTTTCCGCCTGCCGCTGGAATCGCACCCGCTGCAAGCCCTGGTATCCGAGCCGATCAAGCCGATCATCGACAGCGTGATCATGTCCAACGCCGTACACGGCTACATCAGCCAGTCCGACAAGGGCGACCTGGTGATCGGTGCCGGTATCGACAGCTGGGTCGGCTACGGCCAGCGCGGTTCGTACCCAGTGATCGAGCACACCCTGCAGGCCATCGTCGAGATGTTCCCCAACCTGTCCCGCGTGCGCATGAACCGCCAGTGGGGCGGTATCGTCGACACCTCGCCGGACGCCTGCCCGATCATCACCAAAACCCCGGTCAAGAACATGTTCTTCAACTGCGGTTGGGGTACTGGCGGCTTCAAGGCGACCCCGGGTTCGGGCAACGTCTTCGCTGCGAGCCTGGCCAAGGGCGAAATGCACCCACTGGCTGCGCCGTTCTCCATGGACCGTTTCTACAACGGCGCACTGATCGACGAACACGGCGCCGCCGCCGTCGCCCACTAACCGGAGACACCGTCATGTTACATATTTTCTGTCCCCACTGCGGCGAGCTGCGCTCCGAAGAAGAGTTCCACGCCTCTGGCCAGGCGCACATCGCCCGCCCGCTGGACCCCAGCGCCTGCTCCGACGAGGAGTGGGGCACGTACATGTTCTACCGTGACAACCCGCGCGGGATTCACCACGAGCTGTGGGACCACGTTGCGGGCTGCCGTCAGTACTTCAACGTCACCCGCAACACCGAGACCTACGAGATTCTGGAAACCTACAAGATTGGCGAGAAGCCGCAGGTCAGCGCCCGTGAACACACGCCTGAGCGCTCGGCTGCTGTAAACGAACGGGGAGTCAACGTATGAGCCAGACCTATCGCCTCGCCAGCGGCGGCCGCATCGACCGCAGCAAGGTGTTGAACTTCACCTTCAACGGCAAGACCTACCAGGGCTATGCCGGCGACAGCCTGGCGGCCGCACTGCTGGCCAACGGCGTTGACATCGTGGGCCGCAGCTTCAAGTACTCGCGCCCCCGCGGCATCATCGCGGCAGGTACCGAAGAACCGAACGCCATCCTGCAGATCGGCTCCAGCGAAGCCACCCAGATCCCCAACGTGCGTGCTACCCAGCAGGCCCTGTATTCGGGCCTGGTTGCCACCAGCACCAACGGCTGGCCGAACGTCAACAACGACGTCATGGGCATCCTTGGCAAGGTAGGCGGCAGCATGATGCCGCCGGGCTTCTACTACAAAACCTTCATGTACCCCAAGTCGTTCTGGATGACCTACGAGAAGTACATCCGCAAGGCTGCCGGCCTGGGCCGTGCACCGCTGCAGAACGACCCGGACAGCTACGACTACATGAACCAGCACTGCGACGTGCTGATCGTGGGTGCCGGCCCTGCTGGCCTGGCCGCTGCCCTGGCCGCTGCGCGCAGCGGTGCCCGGGTGATCCTGGCTGACGAACAGGAAGAGTTCGGCGGCAGCCTGCTCGACACCCGTGAAACCCTCGACGGCAAACCGGCTGCCGAGTGGGTCAGTGCGGTGGTGAAAGAGCTCGAAGGCCTGCCGGAAGTGACCCTGCTGCCACGCGCCACGGTCAACGGCTACCACGACCATAACTTCCTGACCATTCACGAGCGTCTCACCGACCACCTGGGTGACCGTGCGCCGATCGGCCAGGTACGCCACCGTGTGCACCGCGTACGCGCCAAGCGTGTAGTACTGGCAACCGGTGCCCACGAGCGCCCGCTGGTCTATGGCAACAACGACGTGCCGGGCAACATGTTGGCCGGTGCCGTGTCTACCTACGTGCGTCGCTACGGCGTGGCGCCGGGCCGCAAGCTGGTGCTGTCGACCAACAACGACCACGCTTACCGTACCGCGCTGGACTGGCACGACGCCGGCCTGCAGGTGGTGGCCATCGCCGATGCGCGCCACAACCCGCGTGGCTCGCTGGTGGAAGAAGCCCGTGCCAAGGGTATCCGCATTCTCACCTCCAGCGCCGTGATCGAGGCCAAGGGCAGCAAGCATGTGACGGGTGCCCGCGTGGCAGCCATCGATGTGCAGGCACACAAGGTCACCAGCCCAGGCGAAACCCTCGAGTGCGACCTGATCGCCACATCCGGCGGCTACAGCCCGGTGGTTCACCTGGCTTCGCACCTGGGCGGTCGCCCGGTATGGCGTGACGACATTCTGGGCTTCGTGCCGGGCAAGGCCCCGCAGAAACGTGAATGCGTGGGCGGCATCAACGGTGTGTACCCTCTGGGCGACGCCATTGCCGATGGCTTTGAGGGCGGCGTGCGCGCAGCCACCGAAGCCGGTTTCAAGGCCACCGTCGGCACCCTGCCAAAAACCGTGTCGCGCAAGGAAGATGCCACTGTGGCGCTGTTCCAGGTGCCGCACGACAAGGGCACTGCCCGCGCACCCAAGCAGTTCGTCGACCAGCAGAACGACGTCACCGCCGCGGCCATCGAGCTGGCCACCCGCGAGGGCTTCGAGTCGGTCGAGCACGTCAAGCGCTACACCGCACTGGGCTTCGGTACCGACCAGGGCAAACTGGGCAACATCAACGGCCTGGCCATCGCTGCCCGTTCGATGGGCATCACCATCCCGGAAATGGGCACCACCATGTTCCGCCCCAACTACACACCGGTTACCTTCGGTGCGGTAGCGGGCCGGCACTGTGGTCACCTGTTCGAACCCGTACGCTTCACTGCCCTGCATGCCTGGCACGTGAAGAACGGTGCCGAGTTCGAAGACGTCGGCCAGTGGAAACGCCCGTGGTACTTCCCCAAGGCCGGCGAAGATATCCATGCTGCCGTTGCCCGTGAGTGCAAGGCCGTGCGTGACAGCGTCGGTTTGCTGGACGCCTCGACCCTGGGCAAGATCGACATCCAGGGGCCGGATGCCCGTGAGTTCCTCAACCGCATCTACACTAACGCCTGGACCAAGCTCGATGTGGGCAAAGCCCGTTACGGCCTGATGTGCAAGGAAGATGGCATGGTGTTCGACGACGGCGTAACCGCCTGCGTTGGCGACAACCATTTCATCATGACCACCACCACCGGCGGCGCTGCACGTGTGCTGCAGTGGATGGAGCTGTACCACCAGACCGAATGGCCGGAACTGAAGGTGTACTTCACCTCGGTCACCGACCACTGGGCCACCATGACCTTGTCCGGCCCCAACAGCCGCAAGCTGTTGAGCGAACTCACCGACATCGACATGGACAAGGAAGCCTTCCCGTTCATGACCTGGAAGGAAGGCAACGTGGGTGGGGTACCGGCGCGGGTGTTCCGTATTTCGTTCACCGGTGAGCTTTCTTACGAGGTCAACGTACAGGCCAACTACGCAATGGGCGTACTCGAGCAGATCATCGAGGCTGGCAAGAAGTACAACCTGACCCCGTACGGCACCGAAACCATGCACGTGCTGCGCGCCGAGAAGGGCTTCATCATCGTGGGCCAGGATACCGATGGTTCGATGAACCCGGACGACCTGAACATGAGCTGGTGCGTGGGCCGCAACAAGCCGTTCTCGTGGATCGGCCTGCGTGGCATGAACCGTGAAGACTGCGTGCGCGAGAACCGCAAGCAACTGGTAGGCCTGAAGCCGATCGACCCCACCAAGTGGCTGCCTGAAGGCGCGCAACTGGTGTTCGACCCCAAGCAGGCCATTCCGATGGACATGGTCGGCCACGTGACCTCCAGCTATGCCGCCAACTCCCTGGGCTATTCGTTTGCCATGGGCGTGGTCAAGGGCGGCCTCAAGCGCATGGGCGAGCGCGTTTACTCGCCACAGGCTGACGGCAGCGTGATCGAGGCGGAAATCGTGTCTTCGGTGTTCTTCGATCCGAAGGGTGAGCGGCAGAACGTCTAAGTCCCCGGATGGCAAACGGTGCCGGGCGGGTAATGAGGTCCCTGTAGGAGCGGGTAAATCCACTCCTACAGGATGCACCACCCGCCATGGCACCGTACGCGACCTACAGAATTCAAGGCAGGTAAGAAATGAGCGCTATCAACGTCTTCCAGCAAAACCCCGGCGCCGAGGCCAAGGCCCAGTCGCCGCTGCACCATGCCGACCTGGCCAGCCTGGTGGGCAAGGGCCGCAACAATGCAGGCGTGATCCTGCGTGAACGCAAGTTCCTTGGCCACCTCACCCTGCGGGGTGACGGCCATAACCCGGAATTCGCCGCTGGTGTGCACAAGGCCCTGGGCCTCGAGCTGCCGGTCGCGCTGACCGTGGTCGCCAGCAACGACATGTCGCTGCAGTGGGTGGGGCCGGATGAGTGGCTGCTGATCGTACCCGGCGGCCAGGAACTGGCGGTGGAGCAAAAGCTGCGTGCTGCCCTTGAAGGCCAGCACATCCAGGTGGTCAACGTCAGCGGTGGGCAGAGCCTGCTGGAGCTGCGCGGCCCGAACGTGCGCGAAGTGCTGATGAAGTCCACCAGCTACGATGTACACCCGAACAACTTCCCGGTCGGCAAGGCTGTGGGCACCGTGTTCGCCAAGTCGCAACTGGTGATCCGCCGTACGGCCGAAGACACCTGGGAACTGGTAATCCGCCGCAGCTTCTCGGACTACTGGTGGTTGTGGCTGCAGGACGCATCGGCTGAGTACGGTCTGGCCATCGAGGCCTAAGGAGAAACACCATGAGTCGGGCACCGGATACCTGGATTCTCACCGCCGACTGCCCGAGCATGCTCGGTACCGTCGACGTGGTGACGCGTTATCTCTTCGAGCAACGCTGCTACGTCACGGAGCACCACTCCTTCGATGACCGGTTGTCAGGGCGGTTCTTCATCCGCGTGGAGTTTCGCGTACCTGACGGTTTTGACGAACACGGCCTGCGTGCAGGCCTGGCCGAACGCAGCCAGGCTTTTGGCATGGCCTTCGAGCTGACCGCGCCCAACCACCGCCCCAAGGTGGTGATCATGGTGTCCAAGGCCGACCACTGCCTGAATGACCTGCTGTATCGTCAGCGCATTGGCCAGCTGGCCATGGACGTGGTGGCGGTGGTGTCCAACCACCCCGACCTGGAGCCATTGGCCCACTGGCACAAGATCCCTTACTACCACTTTGCCCTCGACCCCAATGACAAGCCCGGGCAAGAACGCAAGGTGCTGCAGGTGATCGAGGACACGGGTGCCGAGCTGGTGATTCTTGCCCGTTACATGCAAGTGCTGTCGCCCGAGTTGTGCCGGCGCCTGGATGGCTGGGCAATCAACATCCACCACTCGCTGTTGCCTGGGTTCAAAGGCGCCAAGCCTTATCACCAGGCCTACAACAAGGGTGTGAAGATGGTCGGTGCCACCGCGCACTACATCAACAACGACCTGGACGAAGGGCCGATCATCGCCCAGGGCGTCGAAGTGGTGGACCACAGCCATTACCCCGAAGACCTGATCGCCAAGGGGCGTGACATCGAATGCCTGACGCTGGCGAGGGCGGTGGGGTATCACATCGAAAAACGAGTGTTCCTCAACGCCAACCGGACGGTTGTGCTCTAGCCTGTACCGGCCTCTTCTCGGCTAAAGCCGCTCCTGCAAGTTGACGCGGTCCCTGTAGGAGCGGCTTTAGCCGCGAAAAGCTGGTACAGCTCACCGCCTCCGTCTGATCCCTCTCTTACCCGCCAACGACACCCCTGCCGCTAAAAGGCATCTCCCTGTCGCTCCCAGTCAGTGCACCCCGCTTTATCCGGCCCACAATTCCCTTCATTCCAGTAACACATGCCGCCCATGGATGGCGGCGCGTTCAACCACCGCTGCATAAGTACAAATCAAGCGAGGTAAGAGCATGTCTGGTAACCGTGGAGTGGTGTATCTCGGCGCTGGCAAGGTCGAAGTACAAAAGATCGACTACCCCAAGATGCAAGATCCGCGCGGCAAGAAAATCGAGCACGGCGTGATCCTCAAGGTGGTTTCCACCAACATCTGCGGCTCTGACCAGCACATGGTCCGCGGCCGCACCACTGCCCAGGTCGGCCTGGTGCTGGGGCACGAAATCACCGGTGAAATCGTCGAGAAGGGCAGCGACGTCGAGCGCATGCAGATCGGTGACCTGGTATCGGTACCGTTCAACGTGGCCTGCGGCCGTTGCCGCTCCTGCAAAGAAATGCACACGGGTGTCTGCCTCACTGTCAACCCGGCCCGTGCCGGTGGTGCCTATGGCTATGTAGACATGGGCGACTGGACCGGCGGCCAGGCCGAGTACGTGCTGGTGCCATACGCCGACTTCAACCTGCTGAAACTGCCTGAGCGCGACAAGGCCATGGAGAAAATCCGTGACCTGACCTGCCTGTCCGACATCCTGCCAACCGGCTACCACGGTGCCGTGACTGCGGGCGTTGGCCCTGGCAGCACCGTTTACGTCGCGGGCGCTGGCCCGGTCGGCCTGGCTGCCGCTGCTTCGGCCCGCCTGCTGGGCGCTGCCTGCGTCATCGTCGGCGACCTTAACCCGGCTCGCCTGGCCCACGCCAAGTCCCAGGGCTTCGAAGTGGTCGACCTGTCCAAGGACACCCCGCTGCACGAACAGATCGTCGACATCCTCGGCGAGCCAGAAGTGGATTGCGCTGTCGATGCCGTTGGCTTCGAAGCCCGCGGCCATGGCCATGAAGGCGCCAAGCATGAGGCCCCGGCCACGGTGCTCAACTCGCTGATGCAGGTCACCCGTGTTGCCGGCCAAATCGGTATCCCCGGCCTGTACGTGACTGAAGACCCGGGTGCGGTGGATGCCGCCGCCAAGATCGGCGCACTGAGCATCCGCTTCGGCTTGGGCTGGGCCAAGTCGCACAGCTTCCATACCGGTCAGACCCCAACCATGAAGTACAACCGCCAGCTGATGCAGGCGATCATGTGGGACCGCATCAATATCGCTGAGATCGTTGGGGTGCAGGTGATCAGCTTGGATCAGGCGCCGGAAGGGTATGGCGAATTCGACGCGGGCGTGCCGAAGAAGTTTGTGATTGACCCGCACAGGACGTTTAGTGCTGCGTGAGGCGTTGAATAAGGACCCCTTGGCTGGTTGAGGGGTCCTTATACTGCAGTCTGTTCATACATCGCTGCAGGGTGAGCGCTATCTAACGGGCGGTGCGAATCTTTTCCACCCAAAACACGATGTGATCTCTATCCATTGTAAATTTCGTTATTTTATTGTTGTAATAATTGATATCGTATTCGGCTCTTCGCTCCAGATAGCTGAGGGTTTGTTGGATCCTGTCGTTCGCTGGGTAACGTCCTTGTCTCTGTAAAATATTGAAGTGGTATTTTTCAGCTTTTTCGAGTTTTATTTCTTGTCGTTCAAGGTATTGGTCGAAGTGACCGATCCGTTTTGAAAATTTTCCCAGCTGTTTTTTCGGCTCTGGTAGGACAGTCGCTAGTTCACTCTGGGAGCTTGTAATCGTGCTAATGTAAGAAGGAGGGGGCAATTCATCGTCTATCGAATTGTAAAGTGGAGGGTTTGGAGATGATGGCTCGTGCTCTGGAGGCGGGAGTTTTTTAAGTGCCTTGGGAACTCGCGGGCGGCCTCGGGTTTTGAAAAATATGCGAAAAGCGCCTGATGGATCCGTATAATTGATTGGGTCACCCCCACAATAATTGAAGGGATTGATGCCGCCCTCACCGAAGGGGCTGAGAATGTCTGGCGACAGAAAACGCATGATCGCGGGGCTGTAAAGTCTGTATCCATCCCCGAGGAGGTATTTTGCTGAAGGCTGCTGCCACATTTCGCCATTAAATGCAAACATGGAGCTGTTCAGCATTGCGCCATGGCCATAGGCGGAATAGTTATGTGCTGCTGAATCGGAAAGCGAAGATCTTAGTACCGATCCCGACTCGCTAGTTGCATAAAGACGGGTGGCATTCGGCGTTTGCATGGGGCGTTCAGCTAAAATTGCTTCATTGCTTCGAAGGACGGAGCTAGCGTGATTATCTGATTTGATGGTGGTTATTTTTTTATTCTGGTAAAAATACATCGTTGGCTTGTTATTCATCTTTAGTGCCTCGTGAAATTCGCTCTATTACGCTTCGCTTTCGACCTGGCTGCTGGCTCGAGTTCGCGGCATTGATCGCAAGCGGTGTGTTATAGAAAGACGCGTTTTATCGGAACTCTGCAAGCGGCGTGTTTTCGTTATGGAAAACGGAGTTCGCTGACTTGCCGTGTTCAACGCTAACTGACGGCCCGCCTTGAAAATAATACAGCGCTGTAGGTGTATGCGTGTTCATCGGCAGCTCCCGTTGTCTCGGTAGGTCACAGGAAAAGTGTCCATGGCTTGCTTAGAGGACGCAACTGACAGAATTATCAGGTCTGTCATCGGGTAGCTCCCTACCTGCCCCGTTGGTCACTTGGAGGCTAGCGCCCCGCGTACAGCGCCACCCTTGCGTGCCCTCAGCAAAACTGCAATTGGCTTCGGCTGCCATGCTGGCCGTATCGCTGCCGCGTAGCACGCTGGGCTCACTGCGAGCATCTCACTCTGTCTCTTGCCGAACTGGGGTTTGAAACCACCCTGCTTCTGTTATAGGGAATTGTGAACCCGTCAGGTAGCGTGTACCCGTCCGGTTGGACGGTGATTTCATGTGTTGGGTAGTGTGCTCGCACAAGAATCCCTCCACCCGTTCGATAGACAACATAGGTTCCCTCACGGGAAGTTTCATACCGTAAAAATTTGCGCGAACCGGCGTCAGGTGCACTGATCAATGTTGTAGTCGTTGTACCTGCGGTCCTCGAATCATTCGACATCTGAGTCATTACGGTTTGTGAAGCCAGCCGCGACGGTCCAGGTTGTGGCGAGCGCTGCCGGTCGTTCACAATGACCATCTCGAAATTTTCGTGTTGAGGTGGTGAGTTTTTACCCTTGCCGAAAAACTTTTGAACCCTTCGAAAAGCCTTGATCAGCCACGAGAACTGCCCGGACGGATCGATGCGGTTGACCGGGTCACCCGATACGTACCCATAGGTATTCACCCCTCCCTTGCCGAAGGGCGACAGCTCATCCGGCTGGAGAAACCGACTCATCCTTGGATCACGGCAGCGTTTACCGTTGCCCATGTATATCAAGTGGGTGATGGCATCCTGAAATTCGCCATCGAACCTCAGTAACGACTCGCTGTGCGACAAGGCATAGCCATACACATCATAAGTGATGGGCTGCCCATGGCGGTTTTGCAGGACCTTGAGCACCGACGCTTTCTCATCCGAAGCCAGTAGCAACGAGGCGTGCGGCTGCTCTGTGCTCAATTGGGCGAGCGGTAGTCGTCCAGCGCGTAGCAAGGATGTACCGCCGTGTGCATGGACCACTGTGACAAGATGCTCGCCAGCATGGAACATACGGTAATTGGCATCTTTCAACATGACACAGGTCCCCATTATGAACAGGCTGATCGTTACAGCGGCTGCGTCGAGTGTTTGACGATTATCGGTGAGCCTCAACTAGCAAAAGTATCAGTGAGCCTCCATAAGCGGAGGTTCGTTATGCCGTTTCAGCCGACGCGCGGCCTGAAACATTCCCCTGGGCTTCCAGTCCAACACGTCGTTTCCGACCATTGTGGTCAACGAGGCCCGTTACGATGAAAGCAGTCACCCTGGCAACCCTGATGACCCTGGCCGCTAGCCCGGTGTTCGCCTTCAACCTCAACGACGCCGCCAACGTCGTTTCGGCCATGCAGGGCGAGCAAGGCAACGTACAGGCCCCGCAAGCGCAGGCCGACCTGCTCAACACCCTCGGCAGCGAACTCAAGATCAGCCCGGAACAAGCGCTAGGCGGCGCTGGCGCCATGCTGGGCCTGGCGCGCAACAACCTCAGTGGTGATGAATACGGCCAGCTGACCAAGGCGGTGCCCGGTCTGGACCTGCTGGCGGGCGCAAATGCACTGGGTAGCCTTAATGGTCTCGGTGAACTGCTCGGTAAGCATACTGGGCAGCGCTCGGCGCTGAGCAATGCGCTGGGCAATGTCGAAAACCGCAATGACCTGGACAGCGCGTTCAAGGCGTTGGGCATGGATACCGGCATGATCGGGCAGTTCGCGCCGTTGATTCTGCAGTACCTGGGGCAGCAAGGGATTGCCGGGTCGTTGTTGCAGAACCTGGGTAGCTTGTGGACGGCGCCGGCGCCGTTAGTCCAGCCTTCGGTCTGACGGTCGGCGCGGGCACTGTGGGAGCGGGTTTACCCGCGAAGTGGCCCAAGCCAGGCGGCGAATAGTTCAGCCCATTTCGCCCCGCAATTGCTCAATCCGCAGGTCCTTCTCCACCCACAACCGGTTCACCCAGGCCTGTATCGTCTGGCGAAACTCCGGATCGTTCTCGTAATCTCCCGCCCACAGCGCGGGGTCCAGTTCGCGTACCTGAATATCAATGATCACCCGGCTGACACTGCCATTGAGCAGGTCCCAGAACCCCGGCGCCTTGTTGCCGGGATATACGATTGTCACGTCCAGCAGGGCATCCAGCTGCTCGCCCAATGCCGCCAGCACAAACGCCACGCCACCCGCCTTGGGTTTGAGCAGGTGGCGATAGGGGGACTGCTGCTCCAACCGCTTGGCTTCGGTGAAGCGGGTGCCTTCCAGGTAATTGACCACGGTCACCGGTTGGCGCCGGAACAGCTCACAGGCGGCCTTGGTGATTTCCAGGTCCTTGCCCTTGAGCTCGGGGTGCTTCTCCAGAAACGCCTTGCTGTAACGCTTCATGAAGGGGTAGTCCAGGCCCCACCAGGCCAGGCCCAGCAGCGGCACCCAGATCAGCTCTTTTTTCAGGAAGAATTTGAAGAACGGCGTGCGGCGGTTGAGGCTTTCGATCAATGCGGGGATATCGACCCAGCTTTGGTGGTTGCTCACCGCCAGGTACGAGGTGTCTTTGCGCAGGCTTTCGACACCGCGAATGTCCCACCGGGTAGGGATGCACAGGGCGAAGATGGCTTTGTCGATTTCCGACCAGGTTTCGGCCACCCACATCACTGCCCATGAGGCGTAGTCGCGGCCACGCCCCGGCAGCACCAGTTTGATCAGGGCGAATACCAGCAGCGGGCCGATCAACACCAGGGTGTTGAGCAGCAGCAGGGTGGTGGTGAGAATGCCGGTCAGCAGGCGACGCATAAGGAAACTCTTGTTGTGGGATGAAAACTGTTGGCAATGATAAGCAGGGCGTTGGCCTACGCCAAATGTCCAATGCGCTGCGATGAAGACAAATGTTTCACATTATGTTGGTTAGGCTTGTGACAGCGAACCTCTTCTGCCGGTGCAGTCTAAGCACCGACCCCTTTCAAGGAAGCTTGCCTGTGAAACCTCTGTTTGCCCTGCTGTCACTGTTGGCGCTACCGGTGATGGCCGCCGAGCCTACCGTGTATGGACGTTACGAAAACATCGCACTGCCGGAGATCGGTGAAACGCTGAAAGCCAAGATGGACACCGGCGCCTACACGGCATCGTTGTCGGCCAAGGATATCGAACGCTTCACCCGTGACGGGGAGGAGTGGGTGCGCTTCCGCCTCGCCACCCAGGATGCGGACGGCAAGGTGTATGAGCACAAGGTATCGCGCATCAGCAAGATCAAGGCGCGCGCCGAAGAGGACGATGAAGGGGATGCGCCCGAGGCAACCAAACGGCCGGTGGTAGACCTTGAGCTTTGCCTGGGCGATGTGAAGCGTACGGTCGAGGTCAACCTCGTGGACCGCAGCCACTTCAATTACCCGCTGCTGGTGGGCGCCAAAGCTCTGCGCGAGTTCAAGGCTGCAGTCAACCCGGCCAAGAAGTATACGGCGGGCAAGCCGGGTTGCTGAATGGGTTGAGGTTTGCATCTTAAAAATGGGCAGGGACAATCGCGGGTAAACCCGCGATGAGGCCGCTCAGGCCGCTGGAGCGGTCGCTACCATGGACGGCCGCAAGCTCACCTCGGCATACCACGCTGCCAACCCTGGCTGGCGCTCCCGCCAGCCAAACTCGGGCTGGCGCAGGTCCAGATACCCCAGTGCACACGCCAGGCCGATGGCTGCCAGGTCGAACCCGGATGCCAGCTCAGCCAGATGCTCCTGCTCCAGGTCGGCGAGGCTGCGGCGGATTTTTTCGGCCTGAGCCTCCAGCCACCCGCCCCAACGCTTGTCCTCAGGCCGCAAGAAGCTTTCGTAGCGGCTGGAAACCGCCGCATCCATGATTGCATCGGCCTGGGATGCCAGCGTCATGCGCCGCCAGCGGGCAGAGCCCTCCCGGGGTAGCAGCGGCTGGCCCACGTGCTGCTGGTCAAGGTATTCGCAGATGACCCGGCTGTCATGCAGCACGGTGCCGTCATCCAGGCGCAGGGCCGGGATCTTGCCGATCGGGTTGCCCTGGTTGAGCTGCGCATCGCCGCTCACCGGGCTTATATTCACCGTGTGCAGTTTCACACGCTGCAGCTGGCCGGTTTCGTGCAATACCACCATGACCTTGCGCACGAATGGCGACAAGGGGGCGTGAAACAGGGTCATCGTGCTCATGCTTCAGTTACCCTGCAGGCTAGGCGGCAGGCACACGCCGGTACCGCCGATACCGCAGTAGCCCTGGGGGTTCTTGGCCAGGTACTGCTGGTGGTAGGCCTCGGCGAAGTACACCGTCGGTGCCTGGTCTATTTCAGTGGTGATTTCGCCGAAGCCAGCCTTGCTCAGTTCGGCCTGGAAGGCGTCGCGGCTGGCCTTGGCCTGCTCCAGCTGTTCCGGGCTGGTGCAGTAGATGGCCGAGCGGTACTGGGTGCCGACATCGTTGCCCTGGCGCATGCCTTGGGTCGGGTTGTGCAGTTCCCAGAACATGGCCAGCAGCTCGCGGTAGCTGACCTTGTCCTTGTCGAACACCACCAGCACCACTTCGGTGTGGCCGGTCAGGCCCGAGCAGACTTCTTCGTAGGTAGGGTTCGGGGTGAAGCCGCCCGCGTAGCCGACCACGGTGCTGACCACGCCCTCACGCTGCCAGAAGCGGCGCTCGGCGCCCCAGAAGCAACCCAGGCCGAAAATGGCGAAGTCGATAGCGCCTTCGAAGAAGGGGCCGAGTAGCGGGGTGCCTTCGAACACGTAGTGGAATTCGGGCAGGCTCATTGGCGTTTCGCGGCCAGGCAGGGCCTGTTCCGCTGTAGGCATGACGTTTTTGTTCACCAGGATTTCCGAACGCAGGACCATGGCCGTTCCTCTGTGTTTTTTCAGTTGGATAGGGGCTGAGGCATTCGCGGGTAAACCCGCTCCCACAGGCCTTTCACAGTATTCGAAATCCGTGGTGGGCTTGTGGGCGAAGAGGCCCTCATGGGCTCTATAGTGCCCGAGGTTTATGCTGCTGTCAGGCCACCGGCCCGCGTGGGTAACGCTTCAATCGCTCGGCAAGCTCGCGCCCTGGAATCGGCCGGTCGAACAGGTATCCCTGGCCAATATCGCAGCGGTGGCGGCGCAGGAACGCCAGCTGGGCAGGCGTCTCGATGCCTTCTGCCACCACTTTCAGCTTCAGGTTGTGCGCCATGGCCACCACCGCCGAGGTGATTTCCATGTCGTCCTGGTTGTCCGGGATATCATTGATGAAGCTGCGGTCGATCTTGAGAATGTCGATCGGAAACTTCTTCAGGTAGCTCAGCGATGAGTAGCCGGTGCCAAAGTCGTCCATGGCCAGGGTCAGGCCAAGGGCTTTCAGTTCATCCAGCTGGCGGTGCGTGTCGTCGCTGGCCTCCAGCAGCAGCCCTTCGGTCAGTTCCAGTTCCAGCAGGTGTGCCGGCAGTCCCTCCTCGCGAATGATGCTGCTGATCGAGGCCACCAGGTCCGGGTCGGAGAACTGCTTGGGCGACAGGTTGATGGCCACATGCAGGTTGCCCATGCCGGCTTCGCGCAACGCTTTGCTCATGCGACAGGATTGGCGCACCACCCATTTGCCGATGGGGATGATCAGGCCGGTTTCTTCGGCGACGCTGATGAACTGGTCCGGGCGGATCATGCCGCGCTCGGGGTGGTTCCAGCGCAGCAAGGCTTCCAGGCCCAGCAGCCGGCCACTGCGCAGGCACAGCTTGGGCTGGTAGAACACCTCCAGCTCGTTCTGGGTCAGCGCGCGGCGCAGGTTGTTCTCGACGAACAGCTTGTAGCTGGCTTCGGCATTGAGCACCTCGGTGAACACCTGCACCTGGTGCTTGCCGTTGGCCTTGGCCTTGTGCAGGGCAAGGCCTGCGTTCTTCATCAGGCTGGTGGGGTCGGCACCGTGCTGCGGCGCACTGGCCAGGCCTACCGAGGCGGTGACGTTGATCAACTGGTTGTCGACGAACATCGGCTTGTCGAGGGTATGCAGCAACTGCTGCGCCACGCTCTGGCCCGCTTCCAGGCTGGTGTCGTCGAGCAGCACGGCAAACTCGTTACTGGCGAAGCGCGCCAGGATGCCGCCGGCGTGCAGGCTGTTGCGCAGGCGCCTGGCCAGGCTGATCAGCAGCTTGTCGCCGGTGTGGTGGCCCAGGCTGTCGTTGATGCGCTTGAAGTTGTCAATGTCTACCAACAACAGGCACATGGCGTTTTGCACGTCGCGGGCGAAGCATTCGTCCAGGCTGCGGATGAAGGCAGGGCGGTTACCCAGGTTGGTCAGGTTGTCGGTGTAGGCCAGCCGCTCGATGCGCTGCTGCGCCAGCTTGGTCTGGGTGACGTCTTCGTAGATGCCGATGTAGTGGGTCAGCTCGCGGTTGTCGCCGTACACCTTGGAGATCGACAACTGGCCCCAGTAGGGCTCCAGGTTCTTGCGCCGGCTTTTGAATTCGCCCTGCCAGCTGTTGCCCATGGCCAGGCTGGAAGGGGAATCGAACAGCAGTTCGTTGAGGTTTTCCAGCGCGGGCAACTCCCCCAGATGGTGGCCCTGGACTTCATCGGTGCTGTACTGGGTAATGGCGGTGAAACTCGGGTTTACATATTCCACCTGGCCATCGCGGTTCACCAGCAGGAAGGCACTTGCACTTTGTTCCACCGCTCGCTGGAACAGGTGCAGCGCGCTGGTGGCGGCACGGCGGTTGTGGTTGGTGATCACCTGGGCGAACTGGTCGGCCAGCTCGCCGGCAAAGGCAATTTCGTCTGACTGCCAGGCGCGCGTCTGCCCGGTCTGCTCAAGGCACAGCACGCCTACCACCTGGCCGTCGACGCGGATACTGGCGTCGAGCATCGCCTTGTTGCCGGGCCCCATGCTTTGCAACAGGGCGCGGGTGCGGGGGTCGTGGCCGGCATTGTGGGCGTCGATGGCCCGGCTGGCGTGCAGGGCGTCCAGGTAGTCGGGGAAGCGGCTGGCGTCAATGGCTTCGGGCTGGCGGTAGGCCTGCACGTCGCTGTACCAGGCGGTGATGGGTTCGAGGCGCTGGTCTTCCAGGTGCCAGATGCCAGCGCAGTCGATCTTGTAGATTTCGCAGGCACTGCGGGTGATCAATTCGGCGGCTTCAAGCAGTGAGTTTTCGGCGCTGTACCGCTGGCGTGCCAGGCGCAGGATGAGGTCTTGCTGGCTGCGCACCCGCTCCAGGTGCTCCAGTTGTTCCTGCTGGGCACGCTGGTTCAGTTGCAGGGCCAGTTGCAGGCGGTTGTTGCGCGACTCAAGCTCACTGGCGGTCTCGCCGGTGTCTTCGGGGTGGTCGTCCAGCACGCTCAGGTAGCCGCGCAGCAACTGGCGGTTGTGTTGCTTGTAGCCTTCGCCCACTTCCAGCATGCGCAGTGAGGCGCTTGGGGTATGCAGCGTGTAGCGCACCCGGTAATAGGCACGCTGGGCCAATTGCAGTTGGATGTCGTCGTGCAGCCGGTAGCGGGCCTCAGGCTCCATCAGGCTGGCGTAGGGGGCATCCACCAGGGCGCACAAATCGCCGGCGTGCAGGCCAAACTGGCGCTCACAGGCCGGGTCCAGGTACAACAGCGACCAGCTTGCCTCGTTGAGCCTTTCGAACCGCAGCATACCCAGCCGCGACGGCACGGGTAACGGCGTGACGACCTCGGCCGCCACACGGCTGGCGGCATCGGTTTGGCTTTTCATCGAAGACTCGCTTGAAGAGGGAACGCGCCCGTTGGACCACGTCGAATCTGGCAAGGTTGCATCATGTCCCTATGGCTGGCAAGCGGCCATGTTTGAGGGTGTGTAATGGTTATCGGCCGGGTGAGCGGGAAAGTTAGATCGCCTTGGGTTTTTCGGCGGACAAAAAAAAGCCCCGCCAAACGACGGGGTTGAGGTACGAGCGTGGCAGCTCGAAAAAAGTCCTGCCCCTCGCCAGGAGGGGCAGCGTGCAGCGTTACAGCAGCAGGGTGCGGATGTCGCCCAGCACATCGCCCAGACGCTTGGTGAAGCGCGCGGCGGCGGCGCCATTGATCACACGGTGATCGTAGGACAGCGACAGCGGCAGCATCAGCTTGGGCTGGAAGGCCTTGCCATCCCAGACCGGCTGCATGGTGGCTTTCGAAACCCCCAGGATTGCAACTTCCGGTGCGTTGACGATCGGCGTGAAGCCGGTGCCGCCAATGTGGCCGAGGCTGGAGATGGTGAAGCAGGCGCCCTGCATCTCGTCAGCCGACAGCTTCTTGGTGCGGGCTTTTTCGGCCAGCGCCGCAGCTTCGGCAGCCAGTTGCAGCAGGCTCTTCTGGTCGACGTTCTTGATCACCGGTACCAGCAGGCCATCCGGGGTGTCCACGGCGAAACCGACGTTGACGTACTTCTTGCGGATGATCGCCTTGCCGCTTGGGGCCAGCGAGCTGTTGAAGTCTGGCAGTTCCTTGAGCAGGAAGGCGCAGGCCTTGAGCAGCAACGGCAGCACGGTCAGCTTCACGCCTGCTTTCTCGGCCACAGCCTTCTGCGCCACGCGGAAGGCTTCCAGCTCGGTGATGTCGGCAGAATCGAACTGGGTGACGTGCGGCACGTTCAGCCAGCTGCGGTGCAGGTTGGCAGCACCGACCTGCATCAGGCGGGTCAGGGCCACCTCTTCCACTTCACCAAACTTGCTGAAGTCCACGGCAGGGATCGGCGGGATGCCTGCGCCACCGGTGGCACCGGCAGCTGCGGGTGCTTCCTTGGCCTTCTGCATCATGGCCTTGACGTAAACCTGCACGTCTTCTTTCAGGATGCGACCGTGTGGGCCGCTGGCCGCCACTGCGCCCAGCTCGACGCCGAATTCACGGGCCAGCTGGCGCACGGCAGGGCCGGCATGAACCTTGGCGTTGCTGCTGGCAGCCGGCGCAGCGGCAGCAGGTGCAGGTGCAGCGGCAGGGGCGGCAGGCGCAGGAGCACTTGCCGCCGGGGCCTGTTCAGCCTCGGCCTTCGCCGGCGCCGCAGCCGCAGGGGCTGGAGCAGAAGCCGGCGCGGCGCCCGCCACTTCCAGCTTGAGGATCAGGTCGCCGGTACCAACCTCATCGTCCAGCTTGGCGATGACTTCCTTCACCACGCCGGCGGCGGGGGACGGGATTTCCATGGAGGCTTTGTCGGACTCCAGGGTGATCAGCGACTGGTCGGCTTCGACGGTATCGCCAGCCTTCACCAGTACCTCGATGATCTTGGCCTTGCCCGACGAACCGATATCCGGCACGTGGATGTCCTGCACGCTGGCCGCAGCCGGTGCAGCAGCGGGGGCCGGGGCAGCTTCTGCGGCAGGCGCTGGCGCCGCTGCTTCTGCTGCAGGCTTCTGCTCGGCCGCCGGTGCCTCAGGGGCCGCAGCAGCGGCACCTTCGGCTTCCAGTACCAGCAGTTCGTCGCCTTCCTTCAGGCGGTCGCCCAGCTTGACCTTCAGTTCCTTGACCACACCAGCCTTCGGCGCCGGGATCTCCATGGAGGCCTTGTCGGACTCCAGGGTCAGCAGGCTCTGGTCGGCCTCGATACGGTCACCGACCTTGACGAACAGCTCGATGATTTCACCTTCACCGCTGCCGATGTCAGGTACGCGAATGAGTTCGCTCACTTAAAAATACTCCTCAGCAGTCCAGGGGGTTGCGCTTGTCCGGGTCGATACCGAACTTGACGATGGCGTCAGCCACAACCTTGGGTTCGATCTCGCCACGGTCAGCCAGGGCTTCCAGGGCAGCCAGCACCACGAAGTGGCGGTCGACTTCGAAGAAGTGACGCAGCTTCTTGCGGCTGTCGCTGCGACCGTAACCGTCGGTACCCAGGACCTTGAACTCTTTGCTTGGCACCCACTGGCGAATCTGTTCGGCGAACAGCTTCATGTAGTCGGTAGACGCGATCACCGGGCCTTTGCGACCGGTCAGGCACTGCTCGACGTAGGTCTGCTGTGGCTTCTGGCCAGGCTTGAGGCGGTTGGCGCGTTCCACGGCCAGGCCGTCACGGCGCAGTTCGTTGAAGCTGGTGACGCTCCACACGTCGGCACCGACGTTGAACTCTTCACGCAGGATCTTCGCTGCCTCGCGCACTTCGCGCAGGATGGTGCCCGAGCCCATCAGCTGCACATGGTGTGCGGCTTCACGGGTGTCTTCTTCCAGCAGGTACATGCCCTTGATGATGCCTTCCTCGGCACCGGCCGGGATGGCAGGCTGCTGGTAGGATTCGTTCATCACGGTGATGTAGTAGAAGATGTCCTGTTGCTCTTCGGTCATCTTCTTCATGCCGTCCTGGATGATCACCGCCAGCTCATAGCCGTAGGTGGGATCGTAGGTGCGGCAGTTCGGGATGGTACCGGCCATCATGTGGCTGTGACCGTCTTCGTGCTGCAGGCCTTCACCGTTGAGCGTGGTACGGCCGGCAGTACCGCCGATCAGGAAGCCACGGGTGCGGCTGTCGCCAGCGGCCCAGGCCAGGTCGCCAATGCGCTGGAAGCCGAACATCGAGTAGAAGATGTAGAACGGCAGCATCGGCTGGTTGTGGCAGCTGTACGAGGTACCGGCAGCGATGAACGACGACATGGCGCCGGCTTCGTTGATGCCTTCCTCGAGGATCTGGCCCTTCTTGTCTTCGCGGTAGAACATCACCTGGTCTTTGTCGACAGGCTCGTAGAGCTGGCCGACCGACGAGTAGATGCCCAGCTGGCGGAACATGCCTTCCATACCGAAGGTACGGGCTTCGTCCGGAATGATCGGCACGATGCGCTGGCCGATTTCCTTGTCCTTGACCAGCTGCGCCAGAATACGCACGAAGGCCATGGTGGTGGAGATTTCGCGGTCGCCCGAGCCGTCCAGGATCGCTTTCAGCGTTTCCAGTGGCGGGGTAGGCACGCTGAAGCTCTTGGCGCGGCGCTGCGGCACGAAACCGCCCAGGGCTGCGCGGCGCTCGGCCAGGTACTTGGCTTCGGCGGAACCTTCTTCAGGCTTGAAGAACGGCAGGTTCTCCAGCTCTGCATCCTTGACCGGGATGTCGAAGCGGTCGCGGAATTTACGCAGGCTGTCGACGTCGACCTTCTTGGTGTTGTGCGCGGTGTTCTTGGCTTCGCCCGCACCGGTGCCGTAGCCCTTGATGGTCTTGGCCAGGATAACGGTCGGCTGCTCTTTGTGGTTAACAGCCTGGTGGTACGCCGCGTAAACCTTGTACGGGTCGTGGCCGCCACGGTTGAGCTTCCAGATCTCGTCGTCCGACAGGTCTTCGACCATGGCCTTGAGCTCTGGGGTGTTGAAGAAGTGCTCACGCACGTAGGCGCCGTCTTTGGCCTTGTAGTTCTGGTACTCGCCGTCGATGACTTCGTCCATGCGGCGCTGCAGGGCACCGTTGGTGTCCTTGGCCAGCAGTGGGTCCCAGAAACGGCCCCAGACCACTTTGTTGACGTTCCAGCCACCGCCACGGAACACGCCTTCGAGTTCCTGGATGATCTTGCCGTTACCGCGTACAGGGCCGTCGAGGCGCTGCAGGTTGCAGTTGATGACAAAGATCAGGTTGTCCAGCTTCTCGCGGCCGGCCAGGGAAATGGCACCCAGGGATTCCGGCTCGTCGCACTCGCCGTCGCCCATGAAGCACCAGACTTTCTGCTTGCCGGCCGGGATGAAGCCACGGGCTTCCAGGTACTTCATGAAGCGTGCCTGGTAGATGGCCTGGATCGGGCCCAGACCCATCGATACGGTCGGGAACTGCCAGAAGTCAGGCATCAGCCACGGGTGTGGGTACGAGGACAGGCCGTTGCCGTCCACTTCCTGACGGAAGTTGTTCATCTGTTCTTCGCTGATGCGGCCTTCCATGAAGGCGCGGGCGTAGACGCCTGGCGAGGCGTGGCCCTGGAAGAACACCAGGTCGCCGCCGTGTTCTTCGGTCGGGGCCTGGAAGAAGTAGTTGAAACCGATGTCGTACAGGGTGGCGCTGGAGGCGAAGCTGGAGATGTGTCCGCCCAGGTCCGAGTCTTTCAGGTTGGTGCGCATGACCATGGCCAGGGCGTTCCAACGCACCATCGAGCGAATGCGGCGTTCCATGAACAGGTCGCCAGGCATGCGTGCTTCGTGGGTGACAGGGATGGTGTTGCGGTATGGCGTGGTGATCGCATACGGCAGCTGAGAGCCACTACGGGTGGCCAGCTCGCCCATACGGGTCATCAGGTAATGAGCGCGGTCTTCGCCTTCTTTGTCGAGGACCGACTCCAGGGCATCCAGCCATTCCTGGGTTTCGATTGGATCGAGGTCTTGCATGGCTTGCTCCAGGGCGGAAAGGCAACCAGAATCGATTGCCTGAGATTGCGACTGGCCTTATGGGCAGACGTCGTGAATTCTTGGAATACCGGGGTATCGTCCGGCGCCGTGTAGTTTTACTACATTTGCTTTCTCATTTCATGCCTTTGCACGCCATGGGTAGTAGTAAAACTACAGCTGTGCGACGTTCGGTCGCATCTCGGCTTGTGAGGAAAAACGTTCATGTTGGTTGGTAGTGAGTCGCGAACGGGTGGTCATTGATGTTTGTTGCCACAAAATCAGGCATTTCAGCTATTTCCAACCTTTGTACGACAGTCCAACCGTGGGCCGGTGTCTCCTTGGCCGCTTTCCCTCTCCCTTTTCACGCCGATCAAGGATAGACCATGCGCCTACCTTTGCCCTCCGATCTGCCACCTGCCCTGCAGCCACTGGCCACGCGCAATGGACAGTTTCTGCAAGATGCCGTGGCTGCCCACCCCGGCCTGGACCTGAGCCTCTGGAGCCCGCTGCACCGCCAGCAATTCGATCAGGTGGCCGCCGCCAGCGATTTCGTGCTCGGTTTGGCCCAGCGTGACCCTTCCATGCTCTTCGGCCTGCTGGCTGCGGGCGCTCTGGACCGGCGCCATGCGCCCGGGGAGCTGCGTGCCCAGGTCGCCGAGGTAGCCCAGGCGGCGCAAACAGAAGAAGAACTGGCGCGTAACCTGCGCCGTGAGCGCAACCGCCAGCAACTGCGGATCATCTGGCGGGACATCACCCGCCAAGCCGACCTGGCTGAGACCTGCCGCGACCTGTCCGACCTGGCCGATGCCGCCATCGATGAAGCGTACCAGTGGCTGTACCCGCGCCACTGCCAGCAGTTCGGCACGCCCATTGGTAACCGCAGTGGCCAGCCGCAGCACATGGTGGTGCTGGGCATGGGCAAGCTTGGGGCCGGCGAGCTGAACCTGTCGTCGGACATCGACCTGATTTTCGCCTTCCCGGAGGGTGGCGAAACCGAAGGTGTGAAGCGTTCGCTGGATAACCAGGAATTCTTCACCCGCCTGGGGCAGCGCCTGATCAAGGCGCTGGACCCTGTCACCGTCGACGGCTTCGTGTTCCGCGTCGACATGCGCCTGCGGCCCTACGGCTCGTCTGGCGCACTGGTGCTCAGTTTCAATGCGCTGGAGCAGTACTACCAGGACCAGGGCCGCGACTGGGAACGCTATGCCATGATCAAGGCGCGGGTGGTGGCCGGGGACCAGGCAGCCGGTGCGCAGTTGCAAGAAATGCTGCGCCCGTTCGTGTACCGCCGGTACCTGGATTTTTCGGCAATCGAAGCCCTGCGCACCATGAAGCAGTTGATCCAGCAGGAAGTGCGGCGCAAGGGCATGGCCGACAACATCAAGCTGGGTGCTGGTGGTATCCGCGAGGTGGAGTTCATTGCCCAGGCCTTCCAGCTGATCCATGGCGGGCGGGACCTGAGCCTGCAACAGCGGCCGCTGCTCAAGGTGCTGGCAACGCTGGAGGGGCAGAGCTACCTGCCGCCCGCTGTGGTGGCGGAGCTGCGCGAGGGGTATGCGTTTCTGCGCTATACCGAGCATGCCATCCAGGCCATTGCCGACCGCCAGACGCAGATGCTGCCCGAAAGCGACACCGACCAGGCACGGGTTGCGTACATGCTCGGGTTTGCTGACTGGCAGGGCTTCCGGGCCCAGCTCAGCCACTGGCGGGGCCGTATCGACTGGCATTTCCGGCAGGTGATCGCCGACCCGGATGACGAGGACGGTGAAAGCGAGCTGGTGGTGGGCGGCGAGTGGTCGCCGCTGTGGGAGCAGGCCCAGGACGAGGAAGCAGCGGGCCGCCAGCTTGAACAAGCCGGCTTCCGGCAACCCGTTGAAGCCTTGCGCCGCCTGGCGGCACTGCGCTCCAGCCCGCAGTTGCGCTCGATGCAGCGTATCGGGCGCGAGCGCCTGGATGCCTTCATCCCGCGCCTGCTGGCCCAGGCCATCGAACACGAAAACCCCGACCTGGTGCTGGAGCGGGTGTTGCCGCTGGTCGAAGCCGTGGCGCGGCGTTCGGCCTACCTGGTGCTGCTGACGGAAAACCCCGGGGCGTTGCGGAGGCTGTTGACGCTGTGCGCGGCCAGCCCGTGGATTGCCGAGCAGATTGCCCGCTACCCGTTGCTGCTCGATGAGCTGCTCAACGAAGGGCGCCTGTTCAGCCCGCCGTTGGCGCCGGAGCTGGCCAGCGAGCTGCGTGAAAGGCTGACCCGTATCCCCGAGGACGACCTGGAGCAGCAGATGGAGGCCTTGCGCCACTTCAAGCTGGCCCACAGCCTGCGCGTGGCGGCCTCTGAAATCAGCGGCAACCTACCGCTGATGAAGGTCAGCGACTACCTTACCTGGCTGGCCGAAGCCATCCTCGACCAGGTGCTGGCCCTGGCCTGGCGCCAGACTGTGGCCCGCCACGGCCAGCCCGTGCGCAGCGACGGCAGCCCCTGCGACCCGGGCTTCATCATCATTGGTTACGGCAAGGTCGGCGGCCTGGAGCTGGGTCATGGCTCGGACCTTGACCTGGTGTTCATCCACGACGGCGACCCGCAGGCGGAAACCGACGGCGCCAAACCTATCGACAGCGCGCAGTTCTTCACCCGCCTGGGCCAGCGCATCATTCACCTGCTGACCACCCAGACCAACTCGGGGCAGCTGTACGACGTGGACATGCGCTTGCGGCCTTCTGGCGCATCCGGGCTGCTGGTCAGCTCGCTGGGGGCGTTTGAACGCTACCAGCAGAACGAAGCCTGGACCTGGGAACACCAGGCCCTGGTACGCGCACGGGTGCTGGTAGGTTGCCCGCAGGTGGGCGCAGCCTTCGAGGGCGTACGTGCCCAGGTACTGGGCCAGCCTCGGGACCTGGAAAAGCTGCGCATCGACGTGAGTGAAATGCGCGCCAAGATGCGTGACAACCTGGGCACCAAGGCAACCGCTGCCGGCACGGCGGCCAATGCATTCGATGCCGGCATGCCCTTTGACATCAAGCAGGATGCGGGCGGTATCGTCGATATCGAATTTATGGTGCAATACGCCGCTTTGGCCTGGTCGCACGACCACGCGGCCATACTGCGATGGACCGATAATATCCGCATCCTGGAAGAGCTGGAGCAGGCGCACCTGATGCCGGCCAGCGACGCGGCGTTGTTGCGTGAAGTGTACAAGGCGTTCCGCTCGGCCTCGCACCGCCAGGCATTGCAGAAGCAGGCCGGGGTGATCGACGCGGCGCAGTTTGCCGATGAACGCCGTGAGGTACGGCGTATATGGGGTGAGCTGGGCCTTACGTGAAGGGCCTATCGCCTGTAGGCGGGCTTGCCCGCGAATGGCCCACGTGGGTGGTACACTGTCCGCCACATAGCCTGAATATAAAGAGGGGAGGCCAGGCTTACCGCAGCCTGCAGCCTCCCCGAGTGTTTCTGGACTAAGCATGAGAATACTGATCATTGGCCCCAGCTGGGTCGGCGACATGGTAATGGCGCAGACCCTGTTCCAGTGCCTGAAACAGCAGCACCCCGACTGCATGATCGATGTGCTCGCCCCCGAGTGGAGCCGGCCTATCCTCGAGCGCATGCCTGAGGTGCGGCAGGCGCTTAGCTTCCCGCTTGGCCATGGTGCGCTGGAGCTGGCCACCCGCCGGCGCATTGGCAAGTCGTTGGCCGGTCAGTACGACCAGGCCATCCTGTTGCCTAATTCGCTCAAGTCGGCGCTGGTGCCGTTCTTTGCCGGTATCCCCAAGCGCACCGGCTGGCGCGGCGAGATGCGCTTTGGCCTGCTGAATGATGTGCGCAAGCTGGACAAGGCCCGCTACCCGCTGATGATCGAGCGTTTCATGGCCCTGGCCTACGCGCCGGGGGCAGCGCTGCCGCAACCCTACCCGCGCCCCAGCTTGCAGATCGAAGCCCAGAGCCGCGACGCTGCCCTGGCCAAGTTCGGGCTGGAGCTGGACCGCCCGGTGCTCGCACTGTGCCCAGGTGCCGAGTTTGGCGAGGCCAAACGCTGGCCTGCCGAGCATTACGCTGCAGTCGCCGACGCGATGATCCGCCAGGGCTGGCAGGTATGGCTGTTCGGCTCGAAAAACGACCACCCGGTGGGTGAGCAGATCCGTGATCGGCTAATCCCTGGCTTGCGTGAAGAGTCGTCCAACCTGGCCGGCGAAACCTCCCTGGCCGAAGCCATCGACCTGATGTCCTGTGCCCAGGCCGTGGTGTCCAACGACTCTGGCCTGATGCACGTGGCAGCTGCCCTCAACCGCCCGCTGGTGGCCGTGTACGGTTCGACATCGCCTGGCTTCACACCGCCGCTGGCCGAACAGGTGGAAGTGGTGCGCACCGGCATCGAGTGCAGCCCGTGTTTCGACCGCACCTGCCGGTTTGGCCACTACAACTGCCTGCGCCTGCTGCAGCCAGGCAGCGTCATCGCGGCCTTGCACAGCCTGAGTGGCCCGGGGCTGATCGATGCTGTGGTCGAGGTCGAATAAGTGCGGGTGCTGATCATCAAGACTTCGTCGCTGGGTGATGTGATCCACACCCTGCCGGCACTTACCGATGCGGCCCACGCCATACCCGGCATCCGTTTCGACTGGGTGGTGGAAGAAGGCTTTGCCGAAATCCCCAGCTGGCACCCGGCCGTGGACCAGGTAATCCCGGTGGCGATCCGCCGTTGGCGCAAGAACCTGTGGCAGACGCTGCGCAGCGGCGAATGGAAGGCGTTCAAGCAGCGCCTGCGCGCGCGCAAGTACGACCTGGTGATCGATGCCCAGGGCCTGGTCAAGTCGGCCTGGCTTACCCGCTACGTCAAGGCGCCCATCGCCGGGCTGGACCGCTATTCCGCCCGTGAAGGCTGGGCCAGCCGCTTCTACGACCGGCGCCTGTCGGTTGCCGTCGGCCAGCATGCCGTGGAGCGTGTTCGCCAGTTGTTCGCCATGGCCCTGGCCTATGACCTGCCGGAAGGGATCGGCCAATACGGCCTGGACCTCGACCGCCTGCAACTGCCACCGGCTGCACCCTATGTGGTGTTTCTGCATGGCACCACCTGGGCCACCAAGCATTGGCCCGAAGCCTATTGGCGCGAGCTTGCCGAGCGCATGGGCCGTCGCCGGCTGGAAGTGCGCCTGCCCTGGGGCAACCCGGCGGAAAAGGCCCGGGCCGAGCGTATTGCCCAGGGGTTGAACAACTGCCAGGTGCTGCCCAAGTTGAACCTGGCAGGCGTGGCCCGCGTGCTCGCTGCCGCCAAGGCCTGCGTCGCGGTCGATACCGGCCTGGGCCACCTGGCCGCAGCACTCGATGTGCCTACCTTGTCGCTGTTTGGCCCAACCAACCCGGGCCTTACCGGTGCCTACGGGCGGACCCAGGTGCACCAGGCCAGTGACTGGCCATGCGCGCCCTGCCTGCAAAAAAAATGCACCTATAAACCGAGCGCCGAAGACCTGCGCCGGTACGATCCGAACCGCGAGTGGCCGCTGTGCTTCACTCGCCTGAATCCCGAGCATGTGGCGAGCCGCTTGAGCGCGCTGCTGCTGGCTGAGGATGTCCGTTGATGCAATTGGCTTTCGTGCTTTACAAATACTTCCCCTTCGGTGGGCTGCAGCGCGACTTCATGCGCATCGCCCTGGAGTGCCAACGGCGCGGCCACCAGATCCGGGTGTACACGCTGATCTGGGAGGGCGACATCCCCGCAGGTTTCGAAGTGCTGGTGGCGCCGGTCAAGGCGATCTTCAACCACCGCCGCAACGAAAAGCTCACCGCCTGGATGCAGGCCGACCTGGCCGAGCGCCCCGTCGACCGCCTGATCGGTTTCAACAAGATGCCGGGGCTGGACGTTTACTACGCCGCCGATGGTTGCTTTGAAGACAAGGCCCAGACCCTGCGCGGTGGCTTGTACCGCCGCTGGGGCCGTTACCGGCACTTTGCCGAGTACGAGCGGGCCGTGTTCGACAAGCACGCCAGCACCGAAGTGCTGATGATCTCCGAAGTGCAGCAACCGCTGTTCATCAAGCATTACGGCACCCCGGTCGAGCGTTTTCACCTGCTGCCGCCGGGCATTTCCCAGGACCGCCGGGCCCCGGCCAACGCCGCCGAAATTCGCGCGGGGTTCCGCAAGGAATTCAACCTGGCAGATGACGAACTGCTGCTGGTGCAGATTGGCTCCGGCTTCAAGACCAAGGGTGTGGACCGCAGCCTGAAGGCGCTGGCTGCGCTGCCTTCGGCCTTGCGCAAGCGCACCCGGCTGATGGTGATCGGCCAGGATGACCCCAAGGTGTTCCAGCTGCAGAGCGCAACCCTGGGCCTGGGTGACCAGGTGCAGTTCCTGAAAGGGCGCAGCGACATCCCGCGTTTCCTGTTGGGTGCCGACCTGTTGATCCACCCGGCCTACAACGAGAACACCGGCACGGTGTTGCTCGAAGCGCTGGTGGCAGGCTTGCCGGTGCTGGTGTCAAAGGTGTGCGGCTACGCGCATTACATTGCCGAAGCCGAGTGTGGCCTGGTGCTGGACGAGCCGTTCGAACAAGAGCAGCTCAACGGCTACCTGCAGCGCATGCTCGAAGACCCGCAAGCCCGAGCCGACTGGTCGCGCAACGGCCTGCGCTTCGCTGATACCGCTGACCTGTACAGCATGCCGCAGCACGCTGCCGACGTGATCCTGGGGCAGGAGGGCGTATGACGCTGATACTGGCCGAACCCTTCAAGAGCCTGTGGGCCGGGCGTGATGCCTTCGACGCCGTGGAAGCCTTGCAAGGCGAGGTGTACCGAGAGCTGGAAGGGCGTCGCACGCTGCGTACCGAGGTGGCTGGCGAAGGCTTTTTCGTGAAAATTCACCGCGGCATCGGCTGGGGTGAGATTGCCAAGAATCTGCTCACGGCCAAGCTGCCGGTGCTCGGTGCAGGCCAGGAATGGCGAGCCATCCAGCGCCTGCACGAAGTGGGCGTACCGACCATGACCGCCGTTGCCTACGGTGAGCGCGGCAGTAACCCGGCCACGCAGCACTCGTTCATCATCACCGAAGAACTGGCGCCCACCATCAGCCTGGAAGACTTCAGCCTCGACTGGGTGAAGCAACCGCCCCAGCCGCGCCTGAAGCATGCGCTGATTGCACGGGTGGCCGAGATGACCGGTGGCATGCACCGCGCCGGGGTGAACCACCGTGACTGCTACATCTGCCATTTCCTGCTGCACACAGACCGGCCGGTGACGGCGGATGGCTTCAAACTGTCGGTGATCGACCTGCACCGTGCGCAGACCCGGGCGAAAATCAGCCGGCGCTGGCGCGACAAAGACCTGGCCGCCCTGTATTTCTCGGCCTTGGACATTGGCCTGACCGCCCGCGACAAGCTGCGCTTTTTGCGCGGGTACTTCCAGCGCCCGTTGCGCGAGGTGCTGCGGGACGAGGCCGCGCTGCTGGCCTGGCTGGAACGCAAGGCGCAGAAACTCTACGACCGTAAGCAACGCTATGGGGATGCACTCTGATGGCGAGTTGGACACTGGCGCCAGGTTATCAACATCTGGCGGCGGACTTCGGCAGCCTCGATGCGGTGTTTGCCATCCAGGGCGAACGCCTTACCCGCGACCCGCTCAGCGAGGTGGTGCGGATCGAGCGTGACGGGGTCAACTACTACGTCAAACGCTACACCGGTGCCGGCAAGCACATGCGCCGTTACCTGGGCCGGCCGCGTATCAAGGCCGAATGGCAGAACCTCAAGCAGTTCGACAAGTGGGGCATTCCCACGGCCGAAGTGGTGGCCTGGGGGCTTGAGCGCAACGGCCTGGCCTTTGGCCGCGGTGCCATGATTACCCGCGAGCTGCCCAACACCGAAGACTTGTCGGCCTTGGCCGAGCGCCATGATGCGCGCCTGGCCGACCGCGCGTGGGTCGACCATATCAGCCGCCAGCTGGCCCGCCACACCCGGGTCATGCATGAGCACCGCTTCGCCCACAACGACCTGAAATGGCGCAACCTGCTGGTCGACGACCAAGGCACGGTGTTCTTCATCGACTGCCCCACTGGCGACTTCTGGCGGGGCTTCATGTGGCGTCACCGGTTGATCAAGGACCTGGCCTGCCTGGACAAAGTAGCCAAGTATCACTTGTCTGCCACCCAGCGCCTGCGCTTCTACCTGCAGTACCGTGAGCGCAACCGGCTGAACGACCGGGACAAGAAGCGTATCCGCCAGGTACTGGGCTTTTTCGAGGGAAGGGAATGACCGACTACGTGGCCAGCGACGACAGGGCGCTGCTCAAACGCCATGGCCTGGACGATTTCGAGGCGCTGTGGGCGTTGCAACTGGATGCGGTGGACGAGCCCAATACCGGCCGTGGTGGCTGGAGCAGCGTGTTCCGCCTGGAGCTTGAGGGCAAGGGTTACTACCTCAAGCGGCAAAGCGACTACCTGACCCGCACCCTGCACCGGCCGTTCGGCGAACCCACCTTCGCCCGCGAATTTCGCAACATCGTGCGTTACCAGAAGCTGCACATACCGGCCCTGCAGGCGGTGTTCTACGGCGAACGCAAACAGGCTGGCCAGCACCGGGCGGTGCTGATGACCCGTGCGCTGGACGACTGGAGCGACCTCGACAGCCAACTGGCGCAGTGGGCGCAGCTAGGCGCCGCTGCGCGCGACGGCATGCTGATAGCGTGCGGCCAGTTGGCGCGTACGCTGCACGGCGCCGGCCAGGTGCATGGGTGCTTTTACCCCAAGCACATCTTCCTGCGCCAGCGCCGGGAAGGCTGGGACGCGCAGCTGATCGACCTGGAAAAAACCCGGCCGTTGCTGTTCGGCATGCGTGACCGCCTGCGCGACCTGGAGCCATTGCTGCGCCGGGCGCCGGTGTGGGGTGAGCATGACGTGCGCACGTTGCTGGCGGCCTACCTGGCGCAGCCCGCAGGCAGCACGCTGGTCGACACCTGGCTGCAGCGGTTGATGCAACGCCGCCATCACAAAGAGGCACGCTGATGCACCTGTCTGAACTGAAAGCGGCAGGTCGCCACCCGTCGCTGCCCCTGAGCCTGACCCTGGCAGATGCTGCCGGTGGTGCCGATTTGCAGTTGCTGAGCCTGCTGCGTGTGCTGCCAGGCCAGCGTTACGTAGGCGCGGGTATCTGGCGGGGCATTCCGGTGCTGGCCAAGCTGCTGGTAGGCAGCAACGCCGCACGCCAGTTCCAGCGTGAGCTGCAAGGGGTGAAACTGCTGGCCGAGCAAGGCCTGACGACACCGAAGCTGCTGGCTGACGGCCTGGTGGAAGGTGAAGGCGGCTGGTTGCTGTTCGAATTTCTCGATGGCGCACAGAGCCTGGCTGATGCCTGGGCTGGCGTGGAACAACTGCCTGCACTGGCCGACGAACAACAGGCCGTGTTGGGCGAGGCGCTGACCGCCGTGGCACACATGCACCGGCAGGGCCTGTGGCAGGAGGACCTGCACTTGGACAACCTGCTGCGCCACGGCGGCAAGCTGTACCTGATCGACGGTGCCGGCATCAAGGCCGAAACGCCCGGTCAGCAGCTCTCGCGGCCTCGGGTGCTGGAAAACCTCGGGGTGTTCTTTGCCCAGTTGCCCAAACGCCTGGAGCCCTTCATCGAGGAGCTGTTGGTGCATTACCTGCTGGCCAATGCCGAACATGCGCTGCCCCTGGAAGCCTTGCAGAAGCAGGTAGACAAGGTGCGCGCCTGGCGGCAGAAGGACTACCTGGAAAAAGCCGGCCGCGAATGCAGCCTGTTCAGTGTGCAGCGCAGCCTGGCTGGCCTGCGCGCAGTGGTGCGCAGTGAGGCCCCGGCCATGCTGCCGGTGCTTGAACAGGCCGATGCACTGATCGACCAAGGGCACCTGTACAAGACCGGCGGCGCCGCCAGTGTGGCGCGCATTGAGGTCAATGGCCGCCCATTGGTGCTCAAACGCTACAACATCAAGAACACCGCGCACTGGTTCAAGCGGTTCTGGCGCCCGAGCCGTGCCTGGCATTCATGGATCGAAGGGCACCGCCTGCGTTTTCTGGATATCGCCACGCCGCGCCCCCTGGCGGTGCTGGAGCAGCGGGTAATGGGCTTGCGCAGCACGGCCTACCTGGTGACCGAATACATCGACGGGCCAGACCTCAGCGCCTGCTTCGCACCGCACGTTGAAACGGGGCAGGCCCCTGAAGAGCAGGTTCAGGCGCTGGTACAGCTGATGCAGCGGCTGATCGCCGAGCGCATCAGCCATGGCGACTTCAAGGGCCATAACCTGTTCTGGCAGGGCGGCCAATGGTCGCTGATCGACCTGGATGCCATGACCCAGCATGCGACCCAGCTGAGTTTTGCCCCGGCCTATGCCCGCGACCGTGCGCGGCTGCTGCGCAACTGGCCCAGCAGCAGTGCCCTGTACCAACGCCTGGATCAACTGCTGCCCAAGCTGACCGCGTAGCCCTGCGGTAGCGCCAGCCAGGCGCTGCTGCGCCCGGACTGGCGCACCCGCATGCGCCACTGCTGGCCCTGCCAGCGCAGGATGACCCAGGCGTGAACGACGGCCGCCGAGGCGCTTCCCAATTGCAGGTGGTAGTGATCCACCAGCAGGTGCCTGCGCACGGGCAAGGCGTGCCCACCTGCCAGCAGGTAGAGCTGGCCGGTGCTGAGGTACAGGCCCGGGGTACCCGCAGGGGTGCCGAGTGGCACTTCGGCCAGGCGACAGCCATCCAGCAGCGCACGCAGGTCAGGCAGGCCGTCGTACCAGAGCACGGGCGAATCCACCACCCACTCACCGTCCTCGCGGCGCTTCACCGGCACCTTGGTGTACGCGTCGGGCTGGCGAGGGTCGACCACGCGCCAGCGGTAGCCGTCGAAGGCGACCTGATACGTGCGGCCTGCCGAGTCCTTGATGAAGTAGAGGGTAACCCCAGGATAGGGGGATTTCTGTTCGTAGATGCCTTCCTTGTGAATACCGTCCACCCGGTAATGCAGCTTCTGGGTGTCTATGCGCAGGGCCAGGGCAGGCGGTAACAGCACAGGCGGCGTCGGTGGCATACCCCTTATCGCCCTGCGCACTACGGTGGAGCCACCGATGCTGTTGATACCGTCGTTGACATGGGTAAAGGCCTCTACCAGATGCTTCAGCACCCCCATTCGATCTTCCTGCCTGTAGGCCTTGGTCATGTCCAGAACAGAGATCACCGCACGGCCGAATGACAGTGGTGTCAGCGCGCGGTTTGGCAGTACCAGGCTAACCAGGTCCAGCAGAACCCACAGGGCATGAAGGCTGAATTCGCCAATCAGCTCCAGCTTGGTATTGGTGCTGGCATCCACCATGGCGAGTGCTGCCCGCACTTCGGCCAGGTAGCGGGCCTGCTGAAAATCGCCAGTGATGGCTGGCGTGGCGGTTCTTGGCCCCATGCGGCCTTTCAGCAGGCCCCGTTCCAGCTGTGCATGGTCTGCCAGTGGCAGGCGCTCCTTGAGGTAGTCACGCAGCAGGGGCTGAGCGCGCAGTGTGCGCAGCAGGTGGCGGGCGTTGCGGTACTCGCGCCAGGCCCGTCGGTCCGGTGCGTCGGGGGTGTACACCACGAACCGCTGCAGGCCAGGGGTATTAGGTGTGATCAACATGACGCCCATGACTGTGTGGCTGTCGATCAGGCACTGACGAACACTCAACCGGTGGCCGTGACTGTGCCGCTGTTCGCTGTCCGGGTGATCGATGACCGCCCTGCTCCAGGCATAGCCCCGTTCGAAGACGTCTTCAAGGTAATGCCCGGCGTAACGGGCCTTCGCTGCCTCGGCCTGCATGCGCGCCGTGCTGATCGCAATGTATTGCTGTTGACGCCACTGTGCATCGGGTGAGTCCAGCAGGTGGGCACGCAGGTACTGGCTGTAGGTATCACCCACGTTCAGGTCGCGGACCAGTTGCTTGATCTGTGCGGGGGTAACCTGCGGGACGGCGCTGTTGTCTTTGCGGTGTACGCGTGCGGTGAGCCAGTAGTCGATGTCCAGCCAGGCAACATTGAGTGCTGCCAACTGGTCGAGGCGGTAGGTTTTGCCCACCAGCTCGATGGTGTCGCCGACCTGGGGGCGGCTTGCCGCCGGTATGTAGCCTGTGGCAAGGCCTGGGTGCAACACAGGGCCGCGCTGACGGGCCATGGTCACGCTGACATACAGCTCGAGCGGGTCTGCGTCGAACTGATGGCGCTGGCGCAGGGCCGCGCGCAGGCGCTCATGGGTCCAGGCGCTCAGGCTGTTCTGGTCCAGAAACTGCTCGTGGCTGAGGATGCCGGGTGCGGCGGCGCGGTCGATGGCGATGATCAGCTCCTGCATGGTCTGCATCACGTGGGTGAGGGCTTGCGGCGAGGCGTTCTTCAGCCAGGCCGGCGAATTGCGTTCCAGCAGCAGGCCGTAGCGGGTATGCAGGGCGGGCTGGCTGCCGGCCAGGGGTAGCAAGTCGGCAGCGTGTTTCAGGCGCTCAGCCAGCTGGGGCCAGTCGACCTGGCCTGCTGGCACGGCTGCCTCCCATACCTGGGTCAGGCGTGCACGCTGGCCATCAATCAGCACCTGAGTTTGGTTCTGCACCAGGTCATCGTTGAACCACTCGTACCGCAGGCGCTCGGCATTGCGCACCCGATCGCGCTCGCCCTCATCAGGCATATGACGCAGCAGCGGCTGGCTCTGCAGTGGGTCATCCAGCCGCTCGCACAGTTCCACATGCAACTCCGCCAGGTCATCGAAGGCCTCGATGCCGTGGGACAAGCTGCACAGCAGCGCATATTCACTGGGTTTTGCCGGGTCTGGCATGCGCCCCTCAGGGCCACCTTCGACGATGATGAAGGTGCCGGGCAGGTAGCCACGCCAGTTCGGGGTGCTGATATCCAGCACGGGCCGGTAAACCTGTGGCCGCCTGGGGCCGGGCAGGTGCTGGCGCTGCCACGGCAGCGGCAACTCGATGCAGGTTTTCATCAACTCGGCGTGGTTCGAACCCAGGGTATGGTCACCAATGCGCAGGTTGATCTGCGCCAGCAGTTGGGAGCGTAGCACGGCGGCCAGCCTGGCTTGGCGTGTTGAGGGGGTGACGCCGGTGTCCAGCCAATAGGCGGCGAGGTCGGCAAAATAACGCTGGCGGGCCTCCAGCCAGGGCAAGCGGGTGTCGGGTTGGGGTAGCGGGGCGAGCAGGTCGGCCAACTGCTGGTCGTAGGCGATGAATTGTTGCAGGCTCATGGGCGGCACTCTGTGGGGTGGCGCCATAGCCTGGTGGGCCTGGCAGGCTCAGGCGCGTTACCCGGCTACCTCAACGTTTGCCAAGGCCGTATGCGCCCAGTACCGCCGGCAGGCCAAGGCCCAGCCAGGCCAGCATGTCCCATACGCCGTCACCGAGCAGCGCGGCGAACAGCCCCGCCGCGCCAAGTATCGCGATCAGCCCTGGCCAGGCGAAGATACGCCAGGTACTGCGTGAGCTGTGGCTCATGGTTTTTGCTCCCGCGCTCTACGCTGCTTGCCCCACCACAGGTACAGGCCACTGAGCAGTACCACGATGGTCAGGGTATCGAGTACCGCCCAGAGCACCTGCATGGGCCGCCCGCCGTAATCGCCGAAGTGCAGCGGCTGCGAGAGCCCCATGGCATCCATGTACCAGGGGCGCTCGCCAACGGCGGTCACCGCCAGGTTGCGGGCGTCGATCAGGACCGGGGTGAGCAGGTGCGACGTCAGGTGGCTGGCACCCTTCATGAATACGGCATAGTGGTGCTCGCTGGAAAAGCGCGTCCCAGGGAAGGCGATGAAGTCTGCCTGCATGCCGGGTGCAGCCTGCTCGGCAATGTGCAGCAGGTGACTGGCCGGCGCCCGCTCGGTCAGCGGCGGGGCATCACGGTAAGGCGCCACCATGGTCACCAGGCTGTCGTTGCGCCAGGCGGCGATCACCAGGTCGGACAGCGCGCTGATCACGCCCGTTACCCCGACCACCAAGGCCCAGGTCAACGTGACGATGCCAATCAGGTTGTGCAGGTCGAGCCAGCGCAGCCGGGTGGATTTGTCCCGGCGCACTGCCGCAAAGGGCAGCCGGCGCATGAATGGTGCGTAAAGCACGGTGCCGGAGACGATCGCCACGATGAACAGCACACCCATGAAGGCGAGCAGCAGCTTGCCCGGCAGCCCGGCGAACATGTCCACGTGCAGGCGCAGCATGACCATCATGAACCCGCCGTTGGCGGCGGGCATGGCCACGGCCTCGCCGGTGCGGGCGTCGAGCATGAAGGTGTGGGAGGCATTGGGCTCGGTGCCGGCCGTGGCGGCGGTAATGGCAACCACACCGTCGGGCTCGTCGGCATCGAAGCCGAAGTACTGCATGACTTCGCCCGGGCGGTGCCGCTCGGCCTTGAGTACCAACTGCTCCAGGTCCAGGTGTGGAGTACCCGCAGCCATCTGGCGCAGCTCGGGCGCATCGCCCAGCAGGTGTTCCAGTTCGTGGTGGAAGATCAGCGGCAGGCCGGTAATGGCCAGCAACAGCAGGAACACCGTGCAGACCAGGCTGCTGTAAGTATGGACCGTCGACCAGCGGCGGATGGTTGGGCTTTTCATCGGGGTACCGGTTGGGGCGTTCAAGCTGGGGGGCCGCAGCGCGGCCACCCCGTTACTCAGAACTGGTAGGAAGCGCTGGCCACCACGCTGCGTTCGTCACCGTAGTAGCAGTAGTAGCTGTCGCAGGTGGACAGGTAGTCCTTGTTGAACAGGTTGGTGGCATTGACCGCAACCGACGCACCTTTGAGGCTGCTGGCAAGGCGGCCCAGGTCGTAATGCACGGAGGCGTCGAACACAGTGTAGGCATTCGCCTTGCCCAGGTAGGTGTTGGCCTGGTCGCCGTAGGTGTTGCCGGTGTAGCGCGCGCCCAAGCCGATGCCGAACCCATCGAGTACCCCTGCATGCCAGGTGTAGTCGCCCCATACCGAGGCCTGCTGGTTAGGCATCAGTTGCAGGCGGTTACCTTTGTAGTCGCCTTTCTGGACATCAGATTTGGCCAGGGTATAGGTGGCGATCACCTTCAGGTTGTCGCTCACATCCGACACGGCTTCCAGTTCCAGGCCACGTACCTTCACTTCACCGGTCTGGCTGGTGAGGGTGATGCCGCCGACGGTGTTGGTTACTGACACGTTCTTCTGGGTCAGGTCGTACACAGCAGCAGAAAGCAGCGTGCTGGAGCCTGGCGGTTGATATTTCACCCCCAGCTCCCACTGCTTGCCTTCGGTGGGCTTGAACGACTCGGTAGGTGATGCCGTTGCGTTGAGGGTGGGCTGGAAGGACTCGGCGTAGGACAGGTAAGGCACGAAGCCTGAGTCGAACACGTAGCTGAGCGCGGCGTTGCCGCTGAACTGCTTGTCCCGCTGGGTATGGGTGGCGTCGTCTTTATTGAAGAATTTGGTGCCCGTGTGCACCCAGTCTTCACGACCGCCCAGGGTCAGGCGCCAGTTGTCCAGTGCCATCTGATCCTGCAGGTACACGCCGGTTTGCCGGGTTTTCTGGTTGTAGTCGTAGAACGCCGTGGAGCGGGGCGGGCGGGTGATGGGCAAGCCATACACCGGGTTGTTGACGTTGCTGTCCGGCACGTCAAAGCCGAAGATCGACAGGTAGTTGGTGTTGATTCGCTGGTGGTCCAGGCCGATCAGCAGGGTGTGGCTGAGGGCGCCGGTGTTGAAGTCCGCCTGGAAATTGTTGTCCACCGCAAACTGGCTGATGTCTTCATCGGTGTTGGTGGACATTCGCCGAACGGTGCCATCGTCGCTCACAGGCGGGTTTTCGCGGTTGTAGCTGCCGGGGGTGATGGTCTGGAACGCCAGGTCGGACTTGGTGTAGCGCACGTTCTGGCGGAACTGCCACACGTCATTCAACCGGTGCTCGAAGGCATAGCCCAGCGCGTAGTAAGTACGGTCGTAGTATTCGTAGCCTGGGTCGCCCAGGTTCTTGTGGTGCGATACCTTGCCGAACGGCATGTCGATCTTGGTGCCTTGTACGGGCCGGAACTGGCTGGTGGCACCGGTATCGTCGCGGGTGAACTGGCTGAGCAGGGTCAGCGAGGTGTCTTCGTCGATGTTCCAGGTGAGGCTGGGCGCAATGTTGTAGCGCTTGTCATCGATATGATCGATGGGCGTACCGCCATCGCGAACTACACCGCTGATGCCGTAAAGCCATTGCCCTTGGTCGTCGATCTTGCCCGTGCTGGCAAAGTTGATCTGGCGATGGTTGTCGCTGCCATACTGCAACTCGATTTCATGACTGCTCTCGGCCTGCGGGCGACGGCTGACCATGTCCAGCAGGCCACCGGGCGGGGTCTGGCCATACAGTGATGAGGCCGGGCCTCGCAGCAGGGCCAGGCGGTCGAGGTTCCAGGTCTCTGCCTTTGGGTTGGCATACACGCCACGGGGCAATGGCAGGCCGTCGAGGAACTGGGTGGGTTCGAAGCCGCGCACGCGCATCCAGTCATAGCGCGTGTCACTGCCAAAGCTTGCCGAGACGATGCCCGGCATGTAACGCACCGCATCATCCAGGCTGTGAACGCCACGGTCTTTCATTTGCTCACGGGTGGCCACAGAGATGGAGCGGGGCACCTCGACCAGCGCAGTATCGGTCTTGGTGCCCGCCGCGGTGCGTTTTGCCACGTAACCTTCCACGGGGCCCCAGGCATTTTCGCTGACGCTGGCGGCATCCACGGTGGTGGCCGGCAGCGCCAGGCTGCCCTGTGCAACGGCTACCAGGCTGTAGCTGCCCACGCTGCTCTGCTGCAACTGCAGACCGCTGCCTTGCAGCGCGGCCTGCAGGGCGCCCAGGCCGTTGTACTGGCCATTGACCGGTGCCGACCTGCGGCCGCTGACCAGCGCCGGGTCGATGGCCAGGGCGATGCCGGCCTGGCTGGCGATCTGGTTCAGGGTAGCGGCCAGCGGCCCGCTCGGCAGCGCGTAGGCTCGGGTGTTGGCCTGCTCGGCGGCCAGCAAGGCGGGGCTTGCCAGGGGCGCGCTCACGGCGATGGCCAGGGCCATCAGGCTGGGGCGCAGGATACGATCGACAGCTCGGGACATGCAGCGGCTCCTAAACGGATAAGTGCTAACTGCTTCCTTGCCGGGCGAGGTTTGAAAAGTGACAGGGGTAGGGCAAAAAATAATGGGCCGGTGCAATGCCTGGCCAACTTACCGGGGTGTGACGTTGACCCACCAATGGGTATGTCGCTCGATTTTGACCGGTAGCGCGGGTACCAGTGACTCCAGCGCCAGGTCAGTATCGGCCAGCGGGAAGCTGCCGCTTACCCGCAGGTCGGCGACCTTGTCGTCCACGCCCAGGTAGCCGCTGCGGTACCGCCCCAGGGTGGCCAACAAGTCGGCCAGGCGCATGTCTTCCACCACCAGCATGCCGCGGGTCCAAGCATCTGCGCCGGGCGCCACGGCGCCGATCTGGCCCAGGCCATTGGCGTTCATCAGCACCTGCTGGCCCTCGCTCAGCACCTGCTCATCGCCGCTGTTGGAGGGCCGGGCGCCTACCGAGGCCTGCAACACCTCCAGGCGCGTGCCTTCGGCCTCCCGGCGTACCAGAAAACGCGTGCCCAGTGGCCGCAGGCGGCCGTCATCGGTGCGTACCAGCAGTGGGCGCGGGTCTTCATGGCCGGTCTCGATGGAGATTTCACCCTGATGCAGCACGATTACCCGCTGCTGGCCCTGGTAATTGATATCCACGGCGGTGTGGGTATTGAGGCTGAGCATGGTGCCGTCTTCCAGGCGCAGGGTACGCAACTCGCCGGTGGCGGTGCGTTGGTCTGCCAGCCAGTAGCTCGGCGCCAGCGAGGGCGCGCCCACCCACGCCAGCAAGGAACCGAGCAGGAACAGGCCTGCCACCCCCCCGCCAAGCTTGCTGACACGCTGGCGCAAACCTGCCCGTGATTGCAGCAGGGCCTGGCGTGCCGGGCCTGCGGCCGCGCTGACGCGGGTATCCAGGGCCGCAAGCTGGCGCCAGGCACGGGCATGTTCATCGCTAGCGGCGTGCCAGCGCATGAAGGCACTGCGCTCATCCGGGGCTGTGCCAATGTCGTCCAGGCTGAGCTTCCAGGCGATGGCGGCCTCCAGCACCTTGGCCGATACCGGTGCGTTGTTCACGTGGGTTCCCCATACAGGGCCACGTAGCACTGGCGCATGCCCTGGGCGATGTACTGGCGCACCCGGGATACCGATACCCCGAGGCGTTCGGCGATTTCGGCGTGGCCCATGCCGTCGAGGCGGTTGTGCAGGAAGGCGGTGCGGGCCTTGCTGGACAGCTTGCCCAGCAGGCGGTCGATGGCTTTGAGGTCTTCGAGGATGAGGTGCTGCACCTGGGGCGAGGGATGTTCGGCAGGGGGCAGCTGCGCAAGCTCGGCCAGGTAGGCTTGCTCCAGGGCAGCGCGGCGGAAGTGATCGAACATCAGGCCCTTGGCCACCGCAGCCAAGAACGCCCTAGGCTCGCGCGGGGTTTGCAGCTGCTCACGGCCGAGCAGGCGCACGAAAGTGTCCTGGCTGAGGTCTTCGGCACGTTGGCGGCAGGCCATGCTGCGTTGCAGCCAGGCGAGCAGCCAGCCGCGATGGTCGCGGTACAACGCACCGACCAGATCGGCGTGTGGGCTCTGAGCAGGCAAGCAGCGTCCCCCCTGGAACGTATGCACTAACTAACGATAACTATTCGCGATTGTTACAGAGGCGCGGGGGGATGTGCAATGGACGGTCATCGGGTACCCAGCTTTAGGTCTGCGATGCCGCGCAATTGATTTATTTCGCAAGCAGGCCACATCAACCCGCTCCCACAGTGATTGCGCCAGCTTTGAGATCTTGTGGCAGACAGTTGCTCACACAGTGATTGCGTCAACTTTGAGACCTTGTGGAAGACAGTTACTCCCCAGGACCCTGCTACGGTGCCGTCTGTCGTGATTCGCAGGCGCTATATACCGTGGGTATGGGTAGTGCGCCGGCGCCAGCCACGCAGCCGTTGTTCCAGCTGTAGTGGGCTGTCCAGTTGCTGGCGCCTGGCCTGGCTGAACAGGATCAGGGCCAGCTCCGCCGTCACCTGGGCGTCGGCACTGGCATGATGGCGCTCCTGCACCTGCAGGCCAAAGCGCGCTACCCAGTCGTCCAGCCCGGCCTCGCGCAGCACCGTGTCAGGGTTAAGCATCGGGGCAATTTCTGCCACGTCCATGAAGGGCACCTGCAGGCGGTGGCCCAAGCTCTGTTTGAGCGCTCGCGCCAGCATGCGCTGGTCGAAGGGGGCATGAAACGCCAGCACCGGGCTGTCGCCGATAAATTCCAGCAGGTCGAGCAAGGCTTCCGCCGGGTCGCAACCTGCGGCGAGGGCATCGGGCCCCAGGCCATGGATCAGCACGCTGGCGTTGGTCTTCTGCTCGGGCCGGTGCAGGGTGCGCTCGAACTGCTGCGCGAAGTCCAGCGCGCCGTCTTCGATGGCAACCGCACCAATCGACAGCACTTGGTCGCGGTGGGTATTCAGGCCGCTGGTTTCCAGGTCCAGCACCACCCAGCGCTGCTCACGCAGGGTGCATACCCCCAGGGCCGCAGGCTTGGGCAGCCGGGCCAGGCGCTGGCTGGCCAGGGGGTGCAGTTGCGGTGCCGCACTGGGTCGGAGCCAGGTAAACAGGCTCACAGCTGGTACCGCAACGCCAGGCTGCTTTGCAGGCGCTGGGCCTGGCGCAGGGACTCGCGCAAAATGCGCCGGTCCAAGTGGTTCAGGCTGTCCGGGTCCAGGCGGTTGGAGTACGCCAGGTTGTCTCGCGCCTGCCGCTGGTGTTGCTGCATGCGGGTTTGCTGGATGAAGTGGTAGGCCTCTTCATAGGCCGCGCCGTCCAGTGGCTCGATAATGCCCTTGGCCACCAGTTGGCGAATCCGCTCGAGGGTATTGCACGCCCCCACGCCATTGGCCAGCGCCAGCAGCCGGGCACCGTCGACGAAGGGGGTGAGACCCTGCACCTTGAGGTCGAGGGTGGCGGCCTTGTCGTTGCCCTGGCGGGTCAGCACGAAATCACGCAAACGGCCAACGGGCGGGCGCTGGCGAAGTGCATTGTCTGCCAGCATGCGCTGGAAGATGCGGTTGTCGGCCACCTGCTCCAGCAAGCCCTGGCGCAGTTGCTCGCAGCCCTGTTCGTCGCCCCACACCACGCGCAGGTCGAAATAGATGCTTGAGCCCAGCAGGTTCTCCGGGCTGGCCTCACGCACGAACCCCGCAAAGCGCCGTGCCCATTCGCTACGTGACAGGCACAATTCGGGGTTGCCGGCCATTACGTTGCCTTTGCACAGGGTGAAACCGCACTGGGCCAGGCACTGGTTGATGTACTGCGCCAATGGCAGCAGGCGGGCACGGATGGCGTCGGCGGCGGCACTGTCGGTGGCTTCGAACAGGATGCCGTTGTCCTGGTCGGTATGCAGTGTCTGCTCGCGGCGGCCCTCGCTGCCAAAGCACAGCCAGCTGAAGGCGACCCCGGGGTCGCCACGCTCGGCCAGTGCCAGCTCGATCACCCGGCACACGGTATGGTCGTTGAGCAGGGTGATGATCTGGGTAATCTGGGTGGACGAGGCGCCGTGTGCCAGCATGCGCTCCACCAACTGGCTGATTTCGCCACGCAGCGAAACCAGGCTTTCCAGGCGCGGGGCATGGCGAATGGTGCGGGCCAGGTGCACCAGGTCGACCCGTTGCAGCGAGAACAGGTCACGCTCCGACACCACACCACACAGCCGCTGGTTGTGCACCAGGCACACATGGGCGATATGCCGCTCGGTCATGGCCATGGCGGCGTCGAAGGCGCTGGCCTGTGGGCTCAGATAGAACGGCTTGGCGGTCATGTTGCGCTCGATCGGCGCGTTCAGGTCGGCATCGGCCGCCGCCACCACCTGGCGCAGGTCGCGCAGGGTGAAGATGCCGGTTGGGTAACGCTGCTCGTCCACCACCACGATGCTGCCCACCTGCTGTTCGTGCATCAGCTGCACGGCCTCGCGCAGCGGGGTATCGGGGCTGCATACCACCGGGTGGCGCATGGCGAGCTCGCCCAGCGGGGTGTTCAGTGAATACTGAGTACCCAAGGTTTCCACGGCACGCTGGCGCACTTGCTGGTTGACCTGGTCGAGCAGGCTGCTGACCCCACGCAAGGCAAAATCGCGGAATACCCCGGACATCGAAAACACGCGGATGAACGCTGCCTTGTTCAGTTGCAGGCAGAAGGTGTCATCACCGGCCAGGTGTTCGGTACGGGTGGCCCGTTCGCCCAGCAGGGCCGCCAGTGGGAAGCATTCGCCGCTGGTGATCTCGAAGGTGGTTTCGACGCCAGGTTTCACCCGGTGCTGCCGCTCACCGACCACGCGCCCTTGTTTGACGATGTAGAAGTGCTCCACCGGGCCGTCGGCGGGTTTGATGATGCTCTCGCCGCTGGCATAGAAGCGCAGCTGGCACTGTTCCACCAGATAGGCCAGATGGCTGTGTTCCATCTGGTTGAACGGTGCGAAGCGCTGCAAGAACTGCAAGGTGCCCTGAATGTTCTGCAACACCGCCGTTCTGCCCGCCTGGTTGTAGGCGTCCTTTTTGCTCATCGACCTGACCGTATCGCTACGCCGAACTATATATATCTATATATAGGTGCCGGCTTTGTTGTTTTCAGTCTCCATGGTCGGGCCGCAGGGCGATGGTGCCCATTGGACGTAAGTCTATGGGCTGCCCCTGTCAAAGATCCGACGAAAGGCCAAACGGGTGGCGAATGTTCTGCGGTCTTACCACTGAAGCGAAAATTTTTTGACGAGACGACCATGACCGAGCATACCGATATCCTGAGCGACGCGGAGCGCGAGGCATTGGCAGCCGTGACATCACCCCCGCCGTTGCGGCCTGTGGTGCTGGTCGTCGATGACAACCCCGTCAACAGTGAGGCCTTGGGTTATTTCCTGAAAAGCCGCGGTATCGATTGCATGACCGCCGACGGTGCCAAGGAGGCGCTATGGAAGCTGCACTGGGAGCCGCGCATCGCCCTGATGATCACAGACCTGCGCATGCAGCCCGAAGATGGCCTGGAGCTGATCCGCAAAGTGCGCATGATCCCGGACTCTGGGCGGGCTTCGCTGTCGATCATCGTGGTATCGGGCGATACCGACGTCAAAGAAGCGGTGGATGTGATGCACCTGGGGGTCGTGGACTTTCTGCTGAAGCCGGTGGACCTGGACAAGCTGCTGGAGTTGGTGAGGCGGGAGCTTAAGCTTCAGTAGAAAATGGGGGCTGCAAAGCAGCCCCCAAGCACTCAATTGAGGCCATTACGGGCCTTGAACTCACGGCGACGGCGGTGCAGCACCGGCTCGGTATAGCCGTTGGGCTGCTTGCCCCCTTCTACTACCAGCTCCACGGCAGCCTGGAACGCCACGTTGTCGTCGAAGTTGGGCGCCATTGGCCGGTACAGCGGGTCGTTGGCGTTTTGCTTGTCGACGACCACGGCCATGCGCTTGAGGCTTTCCAGCACCTGCGCCTGGCTGACCACGCCATGGCGTAGCCAGTTGGCCAGCAACTGGGCAGAAATGCGCAGGGTGGCGCGGTCTTCCATCAGGCCGACGTTGTTGATGTCCGGCACTTTCGAGCAACCCACGCCCTGGTCGATCCAGCGAACCACGTAGCCAAGAATGCCTTGGGCATTGTTGTCCAGCTCGTTGCGGATTTCCTCGGCCGACCAGTTGGTGTCTGCGGCCAGCGGGATGGCCAGGATATCGTCAACCGAAGCCGGGGTGCGCGAGGCCAGTTCGCGCTGGCGGGCCTGCACGTCCACCTTGTGGTAGTGCAGGGCGTGCAGGGTGGCAGCGGTAGGCGAGGGCACCCAGGCGGTGTTGGCGCCGGCCAGTGGGTGGGCGATTTTCTGCTCGAGCATGGCGGCCATCAGGTCGGGCATGGCCCACATGCCTTTGCCAATTTGCGCGCGCCCTTGCAGGCCGGTGGCCAGGCCCACGTCAACGTTGTTGTTCTCGTAGGCGCCGATCCATTTCTCGTTCTTCATGGCGCCCTTGCGCACTACTGCGCCGGCCTCCATCGAGGTGTGGATCTCATCGCCGGTGCGGTCGAGGAAGCCGGTGTTGATGAACACCACACGCTCGGCAGCGGCCTTGATGCACGACTTGAGGTTGACCGTGGTGCGGCGCTCTTCGTCCATGATGCCGACCTTGACGGTGTTGCGCGGCATGCCCAGCAGGTCTTCGACCTGGCTGAAGATTTCGGCGGCGAAGGCGACTTCTTCAGGGCCGTGCATCTTCGGTTTGACGATGTACACGCTGCCGGTACGGGTGTTCTTGCGGCTGCTGCTGCCATTGAGGTTGTGCAGCGCCATCAGGTTGGTGAACAGACCGTCCTGAATGCCCTCTGGCACCTCGTTGCCCTGGGCGTCGAGGATGGCCGGGTTGGTCATCAGGTGGCCCACGTTGCGCACGAACAACAGCGAACGGCCATGCAGGGTCACGCTGCCGCCGTTGGGGGTTGCGTACTCGCGGTCCGGGTTCATGGTGCGGGTGAAGGTTTTGCCACCCTTGCTGACGCTTTCGGCCAGGTCACCTTTCATCAGGCCCAGCCAATTGCGGTAGACGATGACTTTGTCATCGGCGTCCACGGCGGCGACCGAGTCTTCGCAGTCCATGATGGTGGTCAGTGCCGATTCCATCAGGATGTCTTTGACACCGGCCGCATCGGTGCTGCCAACCGGCGTGCTGGCGTCGATCTGGATTTCGAAATGCAGGCCGTTGTGCTTGAGCAGCACGGCAGTGGGGGCGGCGGCGTCGCCATGGAAGCCGACCAGTTGTGCGTCGTTGCGCAGGCCGCTGTTGCTGCCGCCTTTCAAGGCGACTACCAACTTGCCGGCCTCGATACGGTAGGCGGTGGACTCTACGTGTGAGCCGGCCGCCAGTGGCGCTGCTTCGTCCAGGAAGGCCCGCGCGAAGGCGATGACCTTGTCGCCGCGCACCTTGTTGTAGCCCTGACCCTTTTCAGCGCCGCCTGCTTCACTGATGGCATCTGTGCCATAGAGCGCATCGTACAGCGACCCCCAACGGGCGTTGGCGGCGTTCAGGGCGAAGCGGGCGTTCATGACTGGCACCACCAGTTGTGGCCCGGCCATATGGGCGATTTCTTCGTCCACGTTCTGTGTAGTGGCCTGGAAATCGTCGGCTTGTGGCAGCAGGTAACCGATTTCTTGCAGGAAGGCCTTATAGGCTGCGGCGTCGTGGGCCTGGCCTGTGCGCGCCTGGTGCCAGGCGTCGATCTTGGCTTGCAGCTCGTCGCGCTTGGCGAGCAGGGCTTTGTTCTTTGGAGCGAGGTCATTGATGATCTTTTCTGCACCTGCCCAGAATTGCTCGGCGACGATGCCGGTCCCGGGAATGGCTTCGTTGTTCACGAAGTCGTGCAGGACCTTGGCGACCTGAAGGCCACCGACTTGAACGTATCCAGTCATTGCTTGCCTCACTCTGCTCAGCTATTTCGCTCTTCTGTATTAAGCCTGTAGCGCTTCATTAAGCACAGCACCAGTGCATGCGCCCGGGCGGGCCCGAACACGGCTGGGTGCGGCCTGCCCTAACGAACGGCAGGCAACGTGCCTGCTTCACAGGCGCCTCGGCAGACATCCACACGACGTTTTGTAGTCCGCGCCACGGGATACTACATGAAGCAGCACACGGGGCAACATCAGACTAAAAGCGCCTTTGTGCGACCCATTGGTCGCGCAGGGTCACGTTGGGAAGCGGTATGTTCGCAAGAAAACGTGTGATTGTTCCAGATAAATCTAAAAACAGTACACGATTTGTATCCAGGATTGCCCTGCGGCAGGTTGCCGCGCCTTGCCTATACTGAACCGGTGCGGGTTTCCAGCCGCCTTGCGCAGACTGACATGAGGAACGACGCGTGGACCATCTTGTACTCACTGTAATTGCTCCCGACAAGGCCGGGCAGGTGGAGCGCATTGCCCAATGCATTGCCGACCACCGTGGCAACTGGTTGGAAAGCAGCATGTCGCGCATGGCTGGGCAGTTTGCCGGCATTCTGCGTGTCGCCGTGCCTGCAGATCACTATGAAGCGCTGGTGCAGGGCCTGGAGGGGCTTACGAGCCATGGCATACGGGTGCTGATCGCGCAGAGCGGCGCCGATGCTGCCAGTTCGTCCAAACCTATTGCCATGGAGTTGGTGGGCAATGATCGGCCAGGGATTGTGCGCGACATTACCCGCCTGCTGGCCGAGTTGAAGGTCAACGTGGAGCGCTTCACCACCGAGGTGCGGCCGGCGCCCATGAGCAGTGAGCCGCTGTTCCATGCCAATGCGCTGCTGGCGCTGCCACTGGATGTGCCACTTGATGCATTGCAACAGCGCCTGGAGAGCCTGGCGGATGATCTGATGGTCGAGCTGGAGCTCCGTGCGCAGGATTGATACGCAGGCATGCACGATCAGCGTCTGGGGTTATCCCGGTTTAACGGGGAAGGCCCTGTGGATAACCTGGGGCTATTCGCCTCCAGCCCAGCTGCTGCAAGCCTTCTAGAGGTTTGGTCAAAAAACGCTCAGTAACTGACGGGTTGTGCACAAACGGCGGGGACGAGGGTGTGGATAACCTCTGGAGATGTCTCTGCAGGCCTTGCTGGGCTTGGCCTGCAGAGATCAGGTCGTTTTTTGATCAGCTGCGCTTGCGCAGATTCCACCAGGCATCAACGCTGTAAATCGCCAGGCCTGCCCAGATGAACATGAACGCCACCAGTGTGCTGGATGACAACTGCTCGTTGAACAGCAGCACTGCCTGCAGCAGCACCAGGGTGGGCGCCAGGTATTGCAGGAAGCCCAGGGTAGTGTAGGGCAGGTGCCGTGCAGCGGCGTTGAAGCACAACAGGGGCACCAGCGTAACCGGGCCGGCTGCCATCAGCCACAAGGCTTCGGAGCTGGTGTAGAACGTACCTTGCGCGCTCATCGCGGTGGGGTGCATCAGCAGCCAGCCCAGGGCCAGTGGTACCAGCATCCAGGTCTCCACCACAAGCCCAGGCAGGGCCGCAACGGGTGCCTGTTTGCGGATGAGCCCATAGAAGCCGAACGTGAGTGCCAGCGCCAGCGACACCCAGGGCAGGCTGCCTACTTGCCACACCTGCTGTGCCACGCCCAATGCTGCCATGGCCACGGCCAGCCACTGCAGGCGCCGCAAACGCTCGCCTAGAATGAGCATGCCCAGCAGCACATTGATCAACGGGTTGATGTAGTAGCCCAGGCTGGCCTCGAGCATGCGGCCGTTGTTAACCGACCACACATAGGTCAGCCAGTTGGCCGCGATCAACGTGCCACTCAAGGCCAGAATGGCAAGCCTGCGTGGGTTTTGCCGCAGCGCTTGCCACCAGCCTGGGTGCTTCCATACCAGCAGAAGCAACGAGCCGAACAGGGCGGACCAGAGCACCCGGTGGACGATGATCTCCACCGCCGGCACGCTCTGGATGGCCTTGAAGTAGAGGGGGAACAGGCCCCAGATGATGTAGGCACTGAGGCCCAACAGATACCCGCGACGCGGGTTTGCAGCGTGCATGCAGAGTCCTTGCTCAGGTCACTAATAAAACAGTGCGTATTGTAGACAGCCCAGGCCCTGCTTCTAGAACAATTTAAGAGGGGCTTCATCCAGCGCTGCCATCTGTTCGCGCAGCGCGAGTATCTGGTCACCCCAATACCTGGGCTGGCCGAACCAGGGGAAGCTGAGCGGGAACGCCGGGTCATCCCAGCGCCGTGCCAGCCAGGCGCTGTAGTGCAGCTGGCGCAGCGCCCGCAAGGGTTCGATCAGTGCCAGTTCGCGCGGCGCGAAGTCATGGAATTCGTTGTAGCCATCGATGAGTTCGGCCAGTTGCCCCAGACGTTCCTCACGGCTGCCCGCCAACATCATCCACAGGTCCTGCACCGCCGGCCCCATGCGGCAGTCGTCCAGGTCGACCACGTGGTACACCTCGTCCCGGTGCATCAGGTTGCCGGGGTGCAGGTCGCCGTGCAGGCGAATGAGCGAGTGCGAGGTGCGGGCATAGATGTCTTCGACCCGCTTGAGCAAGTCACGGGCCACGGACTCGAAGGCGGGTAGCAGCTCTTTCGGGACAAAACCGCCTTGCAGCAGGGTTTCGAGCGAGGCATGGCCGAAGTTGTCCACAGCCAGCGCCTCGCGGTGTTCGAAGGGTCTGGTGGCGCTGACCGCATGCAGCCGCCCCAGCAATTGGCCCAAGCGGTAAAGCTGGTCCGCGTTGCCCGGCTCTGGCGCATGACCACCGCGGCGCGGGAACAGGGCAAAGCGAAAACCCTGGTGTTCGAACAGCGTACGGCCTGCGTGCTGAAGTGGCGCCACGACCGGCACCTCATGTTCGGCAAGCTCCGCAGTGAAGCCATGTTCTTCGAGGATGGCCTCATTGCTCCAGCGCCCGGGGCGGTAGAACTTGGCGATCAGAGGTTGTTCACCTTCGATGCCCACCTGATACACGCGGTTCTCGTAGCTGTTGAGTGCCAGCACGCGGGCGTCGCTCAGAAAGCCGAGGCTTTCGACGGCGTCCAGCACCAGGTCGGGTGTCAGGGTAGCGAAGGGGTGAGACATGGTGACTCCGGGGGTGAACGATACGGCATGGTAACGCGTTCTACGGGTGCCGGCCTGTTCGCGGCTGAACCTGCGCCCACAGGTTGGACAAGGCCGGCCCAGCTATGCCGCAATCCCGATCAACACATAGGACGGGTGAAACTGCACCCGAACCGCGCTGCCAGCCTGCACCTGCTGCTCGGCCAACCAGTCAGCCTCGGCAATGGCACACAGCGTTTGCCCATTTCCCAGTGCCAGCCGGACCTCGCTGGGCCCGTCACCTTCTGTCAGTACTTCTTCCACGGTGGCGTTCAAGCAATTGCTGCCAGGCTCCGCTTCTTGCGCCTGCGCCAGCAGCTTCACCCAGCCAGCCTTCAGCAGTGCTACCACCACCGCTCCCAGCGTCAACTCCAGCCGCTCAGTGCTGTCATGGGTAATGAGTGCGTCGATTTCCAGCCCCCCGCCCAAGGCCAGGCTGACCCGGTCGTGTCGGCCCTCCCGGCGCAACCCGCTGACCTGGCCCTGTAACTGGTTGCGCGCACTGGTGCGCAACATCAGGCGGCCAAGCAGGCCGAGGTCGCTGGATTCTTCAGCGGCCTCGAGTATTTGTGTTTGCAGCGCCTGCAGCCGTTGGTACAGGCGCAGTACCCGCTCGCCTTCTGCAGACAACCTGGCACCGCCCCCGCCGCGGCCGCCGGTACTGCGCTCCACCAACGGCCTGCTGGCCAGGTTGTTGAGCTCGTCGATGGCGTCCCAGGCGGCCTTGTAGCTGATGCCGGCCGCCTTGGCGGCGCGGGTGATGGAGCCCTGTTCGGCAACATGCTGCAGCAGCGCGATACGCTGCGGGCGATGGGCAATATGCTGGGTGAGAGATGTTGGCAGGGGCATGGGCGGTCCACGGTTGATCATGCATACCCAGGTTTTGGGGTGCGTGCCAGGCAATATACATCGACACGCTGCGCGCCGGCCTTGCGCAACACCTGGGCAATGGCCTGGGCGGTGGCCCCGGTGGTCATCACGTCATCGATGATTGCCACATGCAAGCCCCGCACCTCACCCGACAGGCAGAACACCTGGCGCAGATTGCGCCACCTGGCCTTGGCGTCCAGCTGCTGCTGGGCGGGGGTGTGACGGCTGCGGGTAAGCAAGCGCTCGTCGAAGCGCACCGACAGCTGCGCCGACAGCCAACGCGCCAGCATCGCCGCCTGGTTGAAACCTCGCTCACGCAGCCGGCGCCTGGCCAGGGGCACTGGCAGCAACAGGTGTGGGCGCGGCAGCCCCTCTGCAAACTGATGCAGCAGAGCCTGCCCCAGCTGCTCGGCCATCAGGCGCCCCATGGGCCACTGGCGGTTGTGCTTGAAGCGGCTGATCAGGGTGTCGATCGGAAAGCCGAAGGCCCAAGGCGCTACGACCTGATCGAAGGCAGGGGGCCGACGGCTGCACTGGCCGCAGGTCATGCCGGCCATGGGCAACGGCAGCGCGCAGCGCAGGCAGTGGTCCCCCAGCCAGGGCAGCTGTTGCTCACACGCCATGCACAGCGGATAAGCCTGCCGCGCCGGGCCATCGCACAGCAGGCATGTTTGATTATTAAATAACCACTTGTAAACCAGTCTTCTGATGCGTGGTTGACAGTTCATAGGCCTTCCATGACTATGCGAGCTATCCGTGATCCGCTGGCGGGCGTTCTTGTCCCGGCACCAGCTACAGCCTAAACAAGGAAACGCCGATGAGCGCCAGCACAACTGCAACAACACGTCACGACTGGTCCCTGGCCGAGGTCAGGGCGCTGTTCCAGCAGCCTTTCAATGATTTGCTGTTCCAGGCGCAGACCGTGCACCGCGCGCATTTCGACCCTAATCGCGTGCAGGTTTCCACGCTGCTGTCGATCAAGACCGGCGCTTGCCCGGAGGATTGCAAATATTGCCCACAGTCCGGGCACTACAACACCGGGCTGGAAAAACAGAAGCTGATGGAAGTGCAGAAGGTGCTGGAGGAAGCTGCCCGCGCCAAGGCCATCGGTTCGACGCGCTTCTGCATGGGCGCCGCCTGGAAACACCCCTCTGCCAAGGACATGCCCTACGTGCTGGAGATGGTCAAAGGGGTGAAAGCCATGGGCCTGGAAACCTGCATGACCCTGGGCAAGCTTGACCAGGAGCAAACGCAGGCACTGGCCCAGGCCGGGCTGGACTACTACAACCATAACCTCGACACGTCTCCGGAGTTCTACGGCAGCATCATCACCACCCGTACCTATGGTGAGCGCCTGGAGACCCTGGCCTACGTGCGCGATGCCGGCATGAAGATCTGTTCCGGTGGCATTCTGGGCATGGGCGAGTCGCTGGACGACCGCGCCGGCCTGCTGATTCAGCTGGCCAACCTGCCTGAACACCCCGAGTCGGTGCCGATCAACATGCTGGTGAAGGTTGCCGGCACGCCGCTGGCCGAAGAAGAGGACGTGGACCCCTTCGACTTCATCCGCATGCTGGCCGTAGCCCGTATTCTGATGCCCAAGTCCCATGTGCGCCTTTCCGCCGGGCGCGAACAGATGAACGAGCAGATGCAGGCCCTGGCCTTCATGGCGGGTGCCAACTCCATCTTCTATGGCGAGAAACTGCTGACCACTGCCAACCCGCAGGCTGACAAGGACATGCAACTGTTCGCGCGCCTGGGCATCAAGCCCGAAGCCCGTGAAGAGCATGCCGACGAAGTGCACCAGGCCGCCATCGAACAGGCGCTGGTGGAGCAGCGCAGCAGCGAGATGTTCTACGACGCAGCATCGGCCTGACATGGCGTTCGACCTGGCAACGCGTCTGGCCGAACGGCGCGCGGCAGACCTGTACCGGCAACGCCCACTGCTGGGCAGCCCTCAGGGGCCGCAGGTGGTGGTCGATGGCCAGCAGTTGCTGGCTTTTTGCAGCAATGACTACCTGGGCCTGGCCAATCACCCACAGGTGATTGCGGCGTGGCAGGCGGGTGCAGAGCGCTGGGGCGTGGGCGGCGGCGCCTCTCACCTGGTGGTTGGGCATACCACCGCCCACCACCAGGTCGAGGAGGCCCTGGCCGAACTGACCGGTCGCCCCCGGGCGTTGCTGTTTTCCACCGGCTACATGGCCAACCTGGGTGCCATCACGGCCTTGGTGGGCAAGGGCGATACGGTGCTGCAGGACCGCCTTAACCATGCCTCGCTGCTCGATGGCGGCATGCTCAGTGGTGCCCGCTTCAGCCGCTACCTGCACAACGACCCTGCCAGCCTGGCCACCCGCCTGGAGAAAGCGGTAGGTAACACCCTAGTGGTGACCGACGGCGTGTTCAGCATGGATGGCGATGTGGCCGACCTGCCTGGCCTGGCCCGTGCTGCCCGCGCCCGTGATGCCTGGCTGATGGTGGACGATGCCCATGGGCTGGGTACCCTTGGCGTAGGCGGGGGTGGCGTGGTGGAACATTTTGGCCTGGGCGTGGAGGATGTGCCGGTGCTGATCGGTACCCTGGGCAAGGCCTGCGGCACCGCTGGCGCCTTTGTGGCCGGCAGTGAAGCGTTGATCGACACGCTGGTGCAGTTCGCCCGCCCTTACATCTACACCACCAGCCAGCCCCCGGCCTTGGCCTGCGCCACGCTCAAGAGCCTTGAGCTGTTGCGCACCGAAACCTGGCGCCGTGAACAACTGAACGCCTTGATCGGCCAGTTCCGTGAGGGGGCACGCCAGATCGGCCTGCAACTGATGGACAGCCCCACACCGATCCAGCCGATCCTGATCGGTGACAGTGCGCGGGCACTTCGCCTGTCGGCCATGTTGCGCGAGCGCGGCCTGCTGGTAACCGCCATTCGCCCGCCCACCGTGCCGGCTAGCAGCGCACGCCTGCGGGTAACACTGAGCGCTGCGCACACGCCTGCGCAGGTGCAGCTATTGTTGAATGCATTGGCAGAGTGTTATCCACAACTGGAGCGCGCCGATGCGTAACCGAATTGTATTGTTGCCGGGTTGGGGTTTGGGTACCGCGGCCCTGGAGCCGCTCGCCGCCAGCCTGCGTGCGCAGGACGCCCGCCTGCAGATCACCTTGATGCCACTGCCGGAGCTTGACCACGCGGATGTGCAGGGCTGGGTCGAGCACCTGGACCGCAAGCTGCCCAACGATGTGTGGCTGGGCGGCTGGTCATTCGGTGGCATGCTTGCCAGCGCCTTGGCCCACAAACGCGGCGATCACTGCTGCGGCCTGCTGACGCTGGCCAGCAACCCCAGTTTCGTGGCCCGGGCGGATTGGCCCCACGGCATGGCGCAAGATACCTTTGGCACCTTCCTGGATGGGTGTCGCAGCCATACCGCCGTGACCCTCAAGCGTTTTCGCAGCCTGTGCAGCGACGGTGCCTTGCAACCGCGCACCCTCCTGCGCCAGCTCGGTGTGGGTGTACCGGACACCGACCCGCTTTACCTCGCGACCGGCCTGGAAGTGCTGGCCCAGCTGGACACCCGCGAAGCGCTTCAGGCATTTGCCGGCCCTCAGTTGCACCTGTTCGCCGGCAGCGACGCGTTGGTGCCGGCCGAAGCTGCCCAGGCGCTGAGCGAGTTGTTGCCAGATGTGGAAGTGGGCCTGGTCGAAGACAGTTCCCACGCGTTTCTGCTGGAGTACCCTCAGGAGTTGGCGGCGGGCATCAAGAGTTTTTTGCATGAGAGTGGCGATGACTGACCTTTCCCAACCCGCCTTGCCCGGTACGCTGCCGGACAAACGCCAGGTGGCGGCGTCTTTTTCCCGGGCCGCAGGCAGCTATGACAGTGTTGCAGCCCTGCAGCGCGAGGTGGGCACGCGCCTGCTGGCGCAACTGCCGGCAGACCTGCAGCCCTCCCGCTGGCTAGACCTGGGGAGCGGCACTGGCCACTTCAGCCGGGCGCTGGCCCAACGCTATGTTGCGGCCGGCGGCGTGGCGGTGGATATCGCCGAAGGCATGCTGCGCCACGCCCGCGAGGCACACGGCGGTGCGCTGTATCACGTGGCGGGCGATGCCGAACGCCTGCCGCTGAGCGATGGGTGTGTCGACCTGGTGTTTTCCAGCCTGGCAGTACAATGGTGCAGCCAGTTCGCCAGCGTGCTGTCAGAAGCGCAGCGCGTGTTGCGGCCCGGCGGTGTGCTGGCATTCAGCAGCCTGTGCACGGGCACCCTCGATGAGTTGCGGGCCAGCTGGCAGGCAGTGGACGGCCTGGTGCATGTGAACCGTTTTCGCCGCTTCGATGAGTACCAGCGCCTGTGCGCGGCCAGCGGCCTGCGCCCGCTGGCCCTGCAACAGTGCCCGCATGTGCTGCATTATCCGGACGTGCGCAGCCTGACCCACGAGCTGAAGGCATTGGGCGCGCACAACCTCAACCCTGGCCGGCCTTCTGGCCTGACTGGCCGTGCCCGTATGCAGGGGTTGCTGCACGCCTATGAGGCATTTCGCCAACCCTCGGGGCTGCCAGCCACCTATCAGGTGGTCTATGGTGTGTTGCGCAAGCCACAGGCATAAGGGGAGCCACATGAGGCACGCCTATTTCATCGCTGGCACCGACACCGATGTCGGCAAGACCACCATCGCGGCAGGGCTTCTGCATGCTGCGCGTTTGCAGGGGATGAGTACCCTCGGCGCCAAACCCGTGGCCTCCGGTTGCACCATGACGGCCAAGGGCTTGCGCAACAGTGACGCCCAGGCCTTGATTGACGGAAGTACCGTCAAGCTCGAATACGCGCAGGTCAACCCGTTCGCCTTCGAGCCGGCTATCGCACCCCATGTGGCTGCGCGCGAGGCTGGCGTCACGCTCTCGGTGTCGCACCTGCTGGGGGCGATGCGCACTGTGTTGCAGCAGGAAGCCGACTTCACCCTCATAGAAGGGGCCGGCGGGTGGCGTGTGCCGTTGTCAGGGTTGGAAAACCTGTCCGACCTGGCAGTGGCCTTGAAGCTGCCGGTCATTTTGGTGGTTGGCGTGCGCCTGGGCTGCATCAGCCATGCCTTGCTCAGCGCCGAGGCTATCGAGCGTGATGGCTTGCAACTGGCGGGGTGGGTAGCGAACATCATCGAGCCGCGTACCTCTCGGCTTGAAGAGAACCTGGCCAGCCTGGCCGAGCGCCTGCCTGCGCCCTGCCTTGGGCGGGTGCCTAAGCTGAAGCAGGCGAGTGCCGACATGGTCGCTGAGCACTTGCAACTGGACCTGCTGGACTGACCGACATACCCAGGGCCTATCAGATGGCAACAAGCTATTACTGTTTTAAACGGGCCTTTTTACCCAAGGCCTGTTTTAATCAGCCTTGTCTGTTATCCAGGTTCAATGGAGCCCTGACATGGAAATCACCGGTAGTTCTGCCTACTATGCGGGCCTTGGCGCCATCAAGGCCGGCCAGGAACGCGTCGACCAGGCCGCCAGCCAGGTTGCCAACCTCAGTGCCGAACGCACTGCCACCAGCCAGTCCAGCGACTTCCAGGCAGAACGCCTGCGCGGCGTCGACCGCAGTCAGCAAATGGACCTTGCCACCAGTACCGTACAAATGGCGCTGGGCAAGCTCGAGGTCGAACTGGGGGCGAAAGTGGCCAAGGCCTCTGACGACATGCTCGGCCGTATCATCGATATCCACGCCTGACACCTCTGCTTCACCCCGCTAGCCACGCGTGACGCAGGCGCGTCTCTCGCCTGCGCGACGCAGCCAGCCGTCGCTTTTCATTCAAGCCATCCTCCTCCAACTGCCCGTGATTCCACGGCCGTGCAACCGTGTGGCGGTTTCGTCGTTTTCCGCGGCGTAAATGGCACCATCGTCCATCCTTGACATCAGCCTGCGGTAAACGTAAGTTTCAAACAACTGTTTGACAGACCTTGCCGCGTGCGCCGGTCCCCCCACAGAACTCACCTAGAGGTTCATCGCGATGCCTGACTACAAAGCTCCCTTGCGTGATATCCGCTTCGTTCGTGACGAGTTGCTTGGCTATGAGGCGCATTATCAAAGCCTGCCGGGTTGCCAGGACGCTACCTCGGACATGGTCGATGCCATTCTGGAAGAAGGCGCGAAGTTCTGTGAGCAGGTATTGGCGCCGCTGAACCGCGTAGGTGATCAGGAAGGCTGCACCTGGAGCGAGTCGGGCGTGAAAACCCCGACCGGCTTCAAGGAAGCTTACGAGCAGTTCGTCGAAGGCGGCTGGCCGAGCCTGGCTCACGACGTGGAGCACGGCGGCCAGGGCCTGCCGGAGTCGCTGGGCCTGGCGCTGAGCGAGATGGTGGGTGGCGCCAACTGGTCGTGGGGCATGTACCCAGGCCTGTCCCACGGCGCGATGAACACCATTTCTGCCCACGGCACAGCCGAGCAGCAGCACACCTACCTGACCAAGCTGGTATCTGGCGAGTGGACCGGCACCATGTGCCTCACCGAGCCACACTGCGGCACCGACCTCGGCATGTTGCGCACCAAGGCCGAGCCCCAGGCCGACGGCAGCTACAAGGTGTCGGGCACCAAGATCTTCATCTCTGCCGGCGAACACGACATGGCCGAGAACATCGTGCACATCGTGCTGGCCCGCCTGCCCGAAGCGCCTGCCGGTACCAAAGGCATCTCGCTGTTCATCGTGCCGAAGTTCCTGCCCAACGCCGAAGGCGCGGCGGGTGAGCGCAACGGCGTCAGCTGTGGTTCCATCGAACACAAGATGGGCATCCACGGCAACGCCACCTGCGTGATGAACTTCGACGGCGCTACCGGCTACCTGATCGGCCCGGCCAACAAAGGCCTGAACTGCATGTTCACCTTCATGAACACTGCGCGCCTGGGTACTGCACTGCAAGGCCTGGCGCACGCCGAAGTGGCCTTCCAGGGCGGCCTCAAGTATGCCCGCGAGCGCCTGCAGATGCGTTCGCTGACCGGGCCAAAGGCCCCGGAAAAAGCGGCTGACCCCATCATCGTCCACCCGGACGTACGTCGTATGCTGCTGACCATGAAAGCCTTCGCCGAGGGCAACCGGGCCATGGTGTATTTCACCGCGCAGCAGGTGGACATCGTCAAGTACAGCCAGGACGAAGAAGCACGCAAGAAGGCCGATGCCCTGCTGGCCTTCCTGACGCCGATCGCCAAGGCCTTCATGACCGAAGTGGGCTTCGAAGCTGCCAACCATGGCGTGCAGATCTACGGCGGCCACGGCTTCATCGCCGAGTGGGGCATGGAGCAGAACGTGCGCGATAGCCGCATCTCCATGTTGTACGAGGGCACCACGGGTATCCAGGCCCTGGACCTGCTGGGCCGCAAGGTGTTGATGACCCAGGGCGAAGCGCTGAAGGGCTTCACCAAGATCGTGCACAAGTTCTGCCAGGCGCAGGAAGGCAACGACGCGCTGAACGACTTCGTACAGCCGCTGGCGGCCATCAACAAGGAGTGGGGCGAGCTGACCATGAAAGTGGGCATGGCCGCCATGAAGGACCGCGAGGAAGTGGGCGCAGCGTCGGTGGATTACCTGATGTACTCCGGCTACGCCTGCCTGGCTTATTTCTGGGCAGATATTGCACGTGTTGCAGCCGAGAAGCTGGCCGCCGGCAGCGGCGACCAGGCGTTCTACACGGCCAAGCTGCAGACTGCGCGCTTCTACTTCCAGCGCATCCTGCCGCGCACCCGCACCCATGTGGCCGCCATGCTGTCGGGTGCCGACAACCTGATGGCCATGGACGAAGCGCACTTCGGCCTGGCGTACTAAGCGCAATTGCTCCAGCGAAACCCGCCTGCCTGTTATGGCAGGCGGGTTCTTTGCATTCCACGGACGGAGCCTGATTAAACTGTCCGGGTGCGCGGCCGATCAAGTAAGGGCACAATGCCATTATTGATCTGCCGGGTTGGAGATTACTGTGTTTCGCCTTGACGCCGTCCGTGCAAGCCACTTTCTGCCCTCGCTGCTGTTGCTGATAGCGGGCCTCGCTGCGGCCTACGCCAAAGACCTCAGCGTGTTCTTCACCTCCTTGTTCAATGTGCTGCCCACCCTGGTGTTGCTGCTGGGTGGTGCCTACTGCGCGGTCTACAGGCGCCAGCGTGAGCTGTTTTTAATGCTGACGGTGTACATCGCTTATTTTCTGCTCGATACCCAGACTGACTTCTACAGAGATAACGGGCATGTGCGCGATGACGCTGCCGTCATCTTCCACCTGGTGTGCCTGCTACTGCCGGCGTTGTATGGCATCTACGGCGTATGGCAGGAACGCATGCACCTGCTGCAGGACATGGTGGCCAGGGGCGCTGTGCTGTTGGTTGTAGGTGCGGTGGCGGTGGCGCTGGAGCAACGCTTCCCCGCCGCCCTGTTGGCCGGCTTGGCCGATATTCGCTGGCCGGCCCTGCATGGGGAGTGGATGAGCCTGATCCAGTTGGCGTACCCGTTGTTCATTGGGGTGCTGGTGCTGCTGGTGGTGCAGTACCTGCGGGCGCCGAGGCCTTTGAATGCAGCGCTGGTGATGGGGTTGGTGGGGCTCTTCTGGATGCTGCCCAAAACGTTCATCTTGCCCTTCACCCTGAACATCATGTGCAGCCAGGTGATGCTGATGATAGCTGCGGCGGTGGCACATGAGGCCTACCAGATGGCCTTTCGGGACGAGCTCACCGGCTTGCCGGGCCGGCGTGCGCTCAATGAGCGCATGCAGCGGTTGGGGCGCAACTATGTGATCGCGATGAGCGATGTGGACCATTTCAAGCGCTTCAACGATACCCACGGCCATGACGTCGGCGACCAGGTGTTGCGCCTGGTCGCCAGCCGCCTGGGCAAGGTGGGGGGCGGTGGCAAGGCGTACCGGTACGGCGGCGAGGAATTTGCGGTGGTGTTTGCCGGCAAGAGCACCGAGCACTGCGTGGCGCACCTGGAGGCGGTGCGTGAAGCGATTGCCGGCTATGCCATGCGCCTGCGTGACCAGGGCGCTCGCCCCCACGACGACAACACGGGCCGGCAGCGGCGCGCCGGCAGCAGTGGTGGTGCGGTGTCAGTCACGATCAGCATCGGTGTGGCAGAGCGGCATGTGGACCACCGCAACCCAGATGACGTGCTCAAATCCGCCGACCAGGCGCTCTACAGCGCCAAGGCGGCCGGGCGTAACTGCCTGATGGTGCACGGCCTGAAAACCCGCCGGGGGGCAGAGCGTGCGTCGTGACCATAACTGACCATGCGGTCTGTTGATGACCCTATGTCTCGTAAAAGTTGTTCGGTTACACTCACTGCAACTCCAGTGCTGCGGTGCCTGACACCGCCCGTTCCGACCAGCGAGAGGTTGTCATGGCTGACTATAAAGCGCCCCTGCGCGACATGCGCTTCGTACTGAATGAAGTCTTCGACGTGGGGCAGCAATGGGCAGAATTGCCCGGGCTCGGCGACGTTGTCGATGTGCAGACCGCCTTGGCAGTGCTTGAGGAGGCCGGCAAGGTCGCGGCCCGCTCCATCGCGCCGTTGAGCCGTGCTGCCGATGAAGAAGGCTGCCACTGGGATAACGGCGCCGTGCAGACGCCGGCAGGCTTCATCGAGGCTTACAACACCTATGCCGAGGGCGGCTGGGTGGGCGTGGGCGGTGACCCGCTGTTGGGTGGCATGGGCATGCCCAAGGCGGTGTCGGCGCAGGTTGAAGAAATGGTCAACGCGGCGAGCCTGGCTTTCGGCCTGTACCCGATGCTGACCGCAGGTGCCTGCCTGTCCATCAATGCCCACGCCAGCGAAGCGCTGAAGCAGAAGTACCTGCCAAACATGTATGCCGGCGTTTGGGCGGGCTCCATGTGCCTTACCGAGCCCCATGCCGGTACCGACCTCGGCATCATCCGCACCAGGGCCGAGCCCCAGGCCGACGGCAGCTACAAAGTGACCGGGACCAAGATCTTCATCACCGGCGGCGAACACGATCTCACCGAAAACATCATCCACCTGGTACTGGCCAAGCTGCCGGATGCCCCGGCTGGGCCGAAGGGCATCTCGTTGCTCCTGGTTCCCAAGTTCCTGGTCAATGAGGACGGCAGCCTGGGCGCGCGCAACCCGGTAACCTGCGGTTCCATCGAGCACAAGATGGGCATTCAGGCGTCGGCCACCTGTGTGATGAACTTCGACGACGCGGTCGGTTATATCGTGGGTGAACCCAACAAAGGCCTGGCGGCCATGTTCACCATGATGAACTACGAGCGCCTGGGGGTTGGCATTCAGGGCCTGGCTTCGGCCGAACGTTCTTACCAGAACGCGGTGGAATACGCCCGCGACCGCTTGCAGAGCCGTGCCCCCACCGGCCCACAGGCCACAGACAAACCTGCCGACCCGATCATCGTGCACCCTGATGTACGGCGCATGCTGTTGACCATGAAGGCGCTGATCGAAGGCGGGCGTGCGTTCTCCACCTACGTGGCCATGCAACTGGACAGCGCCAAGTACAGCGAAGACGCCAGTGTACGCAAGCGCAGCGAAGAGCTGGTGGCGCTGTTGACGCCTGTGGCCAAGGCGTTCCTCACCGACCTGGGCCTGGAGTGCACGGTGCACGGCCAGCAGGTATTCGGCGGGCATGGCTATATCCGTGAGTGGGGCCAGGAGCAACTGGTGCGTGACGTACGCATCACCCAGATCTACGAAGGCACCAACGGTATTCAGGCCCTCGACCTGATGGGCCGCAAGGTGGTGGCCAGCGGTGGGGCCTACTACAAACTATTCGCCGATGAAGTGCGCGCGTTTATTGCCAGTGCCGGCCATGAGCTGGGCGAGTTCACCCAGCCGCTGGCGGCGTCGCTCGATCAGCTGGATGCGCTCACCGACTGGGTGCTGGAGCAGGCCAAGGGCAACCCTAACGAGATTGGTGCTGCTTCGGTGGAGTACCTGCATGCATTCGGTTATGTGGCTTACGCCTACATGTGGGCACGCATGGCGCAGGCAGCGCAGCGCGGGGAAGGCGACGAAGGGTTCTATCAGGGCAAGCTGGGCACGGCGCGCTTCTACTTTGCCCGGCTGCTGCCGCGGGTCGGCTCGCTGGTGGTATCGGTGAGGGCGGGGAGTGAGTCACTGTACCTGCTGGATGCACAGCAGTTCTGATAACTGTCCAGGGGCTGGCAGAAAACCCCAGGGTTTGCCGTTTTGAGAATGATTCTGGGTTTGTAAGCTTTTTCCTACATCACGTGGTGACTTTTCACCACTGTTCTCAGATTGGATCCACGGTTAATCTTTATCACATGGACGGAGCGCAGGAAGCGCCTAGGACAGATCAAGGACGACGACGAAGGATTTCCTGCCAGGGTGGCGGGGCGATACGGATGTCACAGGGAAACAGTCTGGAAAACCCCGCTTAGGCGGGGTTTTCTTTGTGCGCGTGTTTTTCAGGCCAATACATCCAGGGCGGGTTGCCGGGTATCGGTTTCTTCTTCCAGCAGGTTGCGCAGCAGCTCCACTGAAGCCTGCTGGCGCTGCGCATCGCGGAACACCAGCCCCACTTTCAGCGGCACCCGTGGCTCGCTCAGCGGCTTCCACAGCAAGCCTTGCTCATCTTCTGCCGCCTCTTTGGCGCGCCCCGGCAGAATCGTCGCCAGCGATGTATGCGCCAGGCTGTCCAGAATACCTGCCATGTTGTTCATCTCGGCCTGAACCTGCGGCCTGCGGCCTTGGCTGGCCAGTTGTGCCTGCCAGATCTGGCGCATCTGGAACTCTTCCCCAAGCATGAGCATCGGCAATTCGGCTGCCTGGCGAATGGAAACCTTCTTGAAGTCCTTCAGGGGATGCGTGTTGGGGATGACCAGTTGCAACTCATCTTCATACAGCAGCAGCCCATGGAGCCCTGGCTGGCGTGGCGGCAGGTAGCTGATGCCAATGTCCAGGTTGCCATTGAGCAGGCGCCGTTCGATCTCCAGGCCTGACAGTTCATAGATCTGCACCACCAGGTGAGGCTGGGCCTTGCGCAGCCGTTCGAGCAACCGGGGCACCAGGCTGGGGCGCACGGTTTGCAGTACCCCGATGGCCAGGGTGCGCAGCGACTGGCCTTTGAAGCTGCGCATGGCATCGGTGGCGCGCTGCAGGCCATCGAGCAGCGGCAGGGCGTGGTTGTAGAGGGTGTGGGCGGCGAGTGTGGGCAGCAGGCGCTTGTTGCTGCGCTCGAACAAGCTCAGGTCCAGGCCATGTTCCAGTTGGCGAATCTGCTGTGAGAGCGCGGGCTGTGACAGCGAAAGCCGCTCGGCGGCGCGCCCGACGTGGCCTTCCTCATACACCGCGACGAAATAACGCAGTTGGCGAAAATCCATAAGGTTTGCTTATTGAAATTGCTGTTAAATCGAAATGTCGTAAATCCGCTTGCTCGCCTAGTCTATCGCCCTATTACAAGGGGTTACAGCAATTGATGGTCACATTGTTGCAGCTACCCGCAAAGCGTTTTGATAGGCAAGGCAACAGAACGCACAGCGATCATGTGATCGCGCTTTGCTGCCGCCACCGTGATGGGTTGGAATCCTGATGAACCTATTCAACCTGCGCCGCCCGGCCCCTGAGGCTGTTGTCGAGCCAAGGCAGATGCCGCAGCAGCCTTCAACCGGCAACCTGATGCCCGGGCACAACCGGGCAACGCCCGTGTTCGTGCGTGGCCAGGGGGCGTGGTTGTGGGATGACCAGGGGCGAGCCTGCCTGGACTTCACCCAAGGCGGCGGCGTCAACAGCCTGGGCCATAGTCCAGACGCGCTGGCAGCCGCGCTGGCGAATCAGGCTCAGGCGCTGATCCAGCCAGGCTCGGCGTTCCATAGCCCGGTTTTGTTGACCTTGGCCAGCCGGCTCTGCCAGGCCACCGCCAGCGATCAGGCTTACCTGCTGAACACGGGTGCCGAGGCCTGCGAAGGTGCGATCAAGCTGGCGCGCAAGTGGGGCCAGCGCCATCGCAATGGCGCGTACCACATCATCACCGCCAGCCAGGGCTGCCATGGGCGCAGCCTGGGCACGCTGTCTGCCTCCGACCCGACGGCATGTAGCCGCTGTGAGCCCGGCGTGCCCGGCTTCAGCAGGGTGCCTTTTAATGACCTCGCAGCACTGCACGCCGCGGTGGACTCTCGCACGGTGGCGATCATGCTTGAGCCTGTGCAGAGTGAAGCGGGTGTTATCCCGGCCACGCGCGAATACCTAAAGGGTGTGGAAACCCTGTGCCGGGAGCTGGGCATCCTGTTGATTCTGGACGAAGTGCAAACCGGCCTTGGCCGCTGTGGTGCATTGCTGGCGGAGGAAACCTACGGGGTACGCGCCGACATCGTCACCTTGGGCAAGGGCCTGGGTGGGGGCGTGCCGCTGGCGGCGTTGCTGGCGCGGGGGGCGGCCTGCTGTGCCGAGGCCGGCGAACTGCAGGGTAGCCACCATGGCAATGCGCTGATGTGCGCTGCCGGCCTTACGGTGCTGGACACGGTGCTGGCCCCCGGGTTCTTCGACGAGGTGCAGGACAAAGGCCGCCACCTGCGCGAGGGCCTCGGGCGGCTGGCGGGCCGCTTCGGCCAGGGCCCGATACGCGGGCAGGGTTTGCTTTGGGCGCTACCGCTGAAGGAAAACCTGGCCCCCGCGCTGGTGGCTGCCGCGCTGCAGGAGGGGCTGTTGCTGAATGCTCCGCAGCCCGACGTAGTGCGCTTTACGCCGGCGCTGACCGTGAGCCGGAGCAATATCGACGAAATGCTGCAGCGCCTGACCCGCGCCTTTGCCCGGTTGCACGCCCGCCAACAGAGCCGCCGCGAGATGCCGGCCTAGGTTGCCAACCCCTGATTCAACGAACCGTCTGGCGTTTCTGCGCACCGCCCCTGGCCTGTTACATTCGGCCCGGGGCGTTTTTTTTGCCTGTGGAACCTCTGCGACCGGCGGCGAGTCTGTGATGTAACCCCTTTACGGAGAGACTCTCATGGACTTCATTCGCATCATCATCGCTATCCTGCTGCCACCACTGGGCGTATTTCTGCAGGTGGGGTTTGCCGGCGCGTTCTGGTTGAACATTCTGCTGACGCTGCTGGGCTACATCCCTGGCATCGTGCACGCGGTGTACATCATTGCCAAGCGGTGAGGTATAACCCATTTTGCGACCAGGGGGCCCGCGCCCCCTGTGTCATTCACCCGCCAGCACTTCGCAGTAGAACCTCCATTCTTCCTCCAGCGCATGCGCCAGGTTCTCAGCCTTGCGCAGCCCGTGCCGCTCACCCTCATAGAAATGCCCCTGGGCTTTGATGCCGTTGGCTTGTAGTGCTGCCAGCATCGAGCGCGTTTGCTCGGGCACCACCACGGCGTCCAGCTCGCCCTGGAAAAACACGACCGGCACGGTGATCTGTGCTGCATGCAGCAGCGGTGTGCGCTGGCGATAGCGCTCGGCATCCTGTTGTGGGTCACCGATCAGCCAGTCCAGGTAATCGCCTTCGAACTTGTGCGTTGCCCGGGCCAGGGCGGTAGGGTCGCTCACGCCGTACAGGCTGGCGCCCGCGCGGAATACGTCGCGAAATGCCAAGGCGCACAGGGTGGTGTAACCCCCGGCGCTGCCGCCACGGATGAAGGCCTTGCGCGGGTCGATCAGCCCTTGCGCGGCCAGGTGCTCGACGGCATTGCAGGCATCTTCCACATCGGTTTCACCCCAACGCAGGTGCAAGGCCTGGCGATACTCACGGCCATACCCGCTGCTGCCTCGGTAGTTGAGGTCGGCAACGGCGAAGCCGCGTTGGGTCCAGTACTGGATACGCGGGTCCAGCACCGGGTAGCAGGCAGAGGTGGGGCCGCCATGGATAAAGACCACCAGTGGCGGCGCGCCCTCGCTGTGGGCAGCCGGGTAGAAAAAGCCGTGGGCCAGTGCCGCGCCACGGCCGCAGTGGAACGACTGCGGCAGGCTGATGTGTTCGGCCGCAAGTACCTCGGCGCCACCGGCCAGCACACTGACCTGATGGGTATCGCGGGCGATGGCGATAACCGCTGGCGGGCTGATGGGCGAGGCAGCGATCGCATACAGGTACTGCGCATCCATGGCCAGGCTGCGAAAGCGCGTATAGGCACTGGCAAAGCGTTCCACGGGGCCATGCTCAGCGCGCAGCCCCAGTTGCCCGAACCCCGCGTCGAACCAGGTAGCCAGGTAGCTCGTCGGGCCTAGCGGTAGCCAGGTACTGGCACCCAACTGCCACGGCGCGCCTGCGTGGTCGGCAGGTTCGGCGGGCAGTGCCTGCCAACGCCCCTCGACCTCGCCCCACGGCTGCCAGAAACCATTGTGATCCGACAGGCAATACAGCTGGTTGGCGTGGTCGAACCGGGGCTGCTGCAATGACGCCTGCGCCGTGGTCACAGGCTGAGGTGGCCCCCAACTGCCATCGGCGGCGCGCTGACGGCACATCAGCCGGGTGAAGGTCCAGGGTTGGGCCGGGCGATCCCACTCTACCCAGGCCAGACGCTGCCCATCAGGGCTGACGATGGGCGATGCGTAGAAGTCGGCGCCTTCGGCCAGCACTTCGCGGCTGCCGTGCCCCAGGGCGACCAGGCGATGCTCCACGGTGTGTGCGTGGCGCTCTTCCACGGCCAGCACCTGGCCGTCGTGCCACAGTACATCACCGTAGCGGCAGCGGCTGTCGTCGGTGAGGGGGCGTGGCTTTGGGTGGTCGAGGGCTTGGGTGTAGACCTGCTGATCGCGCTCGTTGACGAACACCAGGCCGTCGCCGCCCAGGCAGAAACTACCACCGCCGTATTCATAAACCCGGCTGCGCACACTGAAACCGTCGGGCGTGAGGCAGCGGGCCTGCTGATGCTGCCAGCACCAGATGCGGCAGGCACCGTCGGCCGGGCGGAACTCGACCCAGAACAGCCCGGCATCGCTGGCCTTCAATTCGGCGAAGTCGGTGCCGGCGGCGACAGCCTGCGCGGCGGTGAAGTCAGCCACGGGCGATGACACGTGAGTTTCGTTCATTGCGGAAAGTCATCTGTTCAATGGCAAGGTCAGCGCTTTGCGCCTCCTCGCGAGCCTTGAGGATGATGCCGTGGTCGGCCGACTTGGCACATACCGGGTCGGCATTGCTGGCATCCCCGGTCAGCATGAAGGCCTGGCAACGGCAGCCGCCGAAATCCTTTTCCTTCTCGTCGCACGAGCGGCACGGTTCCGGCATCCACTGGTAACCGCGGAAACGGTTGAAGCCGAACGAGTCATACCAGATGTGCTGCAGGCTATGGTCACGCACGTTGGGAAACTGCACGGGCAGCTGACGGGCGCCATGGCAGGGTAGCGCCGTGCCATCCGGGGTAACGGTGAGGAACACGCTGCCCCAGCCGTTCATGCAGGCCTTGGGGCGTTCTTCATAGTAGTCCGGGGTGACGAAGATCAGCTTGCACGGGTTGCCTGCGGCTTTGAGGGTTTCACGGTACTGATTGGTGATGGCTTCTGCCCGCTCCAGCTGCGCACGGGTGGGGAGCAGCCCGAGGCGGTTGAGGTGAGCCCAGCCATAGAACTGGCAGGTGGCAAGCTCGACGAAGTCTGCGTCCAGGGCAACGCACAGCTCGATGATGCGGTCGATCTTGTCGATGTTGTGCCGGTGGGTCACGAAATTGAGCACCATCGGGTAGCCGTGGGCCTTTACCGCGCGGGCCATCTCCAGCTTTTGCGCAAAAGCCTTTTTCGAGCCGGCCAGCAGGTTGTTCACCTGCTCGTCACTGGCCTGGAAGCTGATCTGGATATGGTCCAGCCCGGCCTGCTTGAACGCCGCGATGCGGGCCTCGGTCAGGCCGATGCCCGAGGTGATCAGGTTGGTGTAATAGCCCAACCGCCGCGCCTCGCCGATCAGCTCGGCCAGGTCCTGACGCACCAGGGGCTCACCACCGGAAAAGCCGATTTGCGCCGCACCCATTTCCCGCGCTTCGGCCATTACCTTGAACCACTGTGCAGTGCTCAGCTCCTGCCCCTGGGCGGCGAAGTCCAGCGGGTTGGAACAATAGGGGCACTGCAGCGGGCAGCGGTAGGTGAGCTCGGCCAGCAGCCACAGCGGCAGGCCGACCGCCGGCGTGGCCGGCAGCTCAGTTGAGCTGGATCCAGTGTTCGGCACGGGCCACCTCCATGAACTGCTCGATGTCGTCAGCCACTTCCGGCACATCGGGGAACTGCTGTTGAAGTGCCTCGATGATGGCGCTGACGCTGCGCTGGCCGTCGATCAGGCCCCCAATCAGGCTGGCGCTCTCGTTGAGCTTGATCATGCCCTCGGGGTACAGCAGCACATGGCCCTTCTGCGCGGGTTCGTACTGGAAGCGGTAGCCTGGGCGCCAGTTTGGCACCTGGTTGCGATCAAAGCTCATAGGGTGATCCCCTTGTGCCATACCCGTTGCTGGGTAACCGAGTGGTAGGGCGGGCGGTTCAGCTCGTAGGCCATGCTCATGGCGTCGAGCATGCTCCACAGGATATCCAGCTTGAACTGCAGGATTTCCAGCATACGCTGCTGGCCGGCCCAGGTGGTGTAGTGCTGCAGGGTGATCGCCAGGCCATGCTCCACGTCGCGGCGGGCCTGGCCCAGGCGGGTGCGGAAGTAGGCGTAGCCGGCGGGGTCGATCCACGGGTAGTGCTGGGGCCAGCTGTCCAGGCGCGACTGGTGGATTTGCGGGGCGAACAACTCGGTGAGCGAGCTGCTGGCGGCTTCCTGCCAGCTGGCGCGGCGGGCAAAGTTGACGTAGGCGTCCACGGCAAAGCGTACGCCCGGCAGCACCAGCTCCTGGGAGCGCAGCTGATCCGGGTCCAGGCCAACGGCCTGGCCCAGGTGCAGCCAGGCTTCGATGCCGCCGTCTTCACCCGGGGCGCCGTCATGGTCGAGCAGGCGCTGGATCCATTCACGGCGTACTTCGCGGTCAGGGCAGTTGGCCAGGATTGCCGCATCCTTCATCGGGATGTTGACCTGGTAGTAGAAGCGGTTGGCCACCCAGCCCTGAATCTGCTCGCGGGTGGCGCGGCCTTCGTACATGGCCACGTGGTAGGGGTGGTGAATGTGGTAGTAGGCGCCCTTGGCGCGCAAGGCCTGCTCGAACTCGGCAGGGGACATCGGCAGTGCGTCGCTCATGCGGCTGGCTCCTGTAAAGCAGCGTCTCGGCCCACGGGTGAACGTGAGTGGCGCCTCATGGTTCGTTACAACTCGATGCTCATGCCGTCGAAGGCGACTTCCACGCCACGGCGCACCACCTCGGCGCGCTCGGGTGAGTCCTCGTCGAGAATCGGGTTGGTGTTGTTGATGTGGATAAGCACCTTGCGTTGGCGCGGGAAGGCGTCCAGCACTTCGAGCATGCCACCGCTGCCATTCTGCGCCAGGTGGCCCATTTCGCGGCCTGTGCGCGTGCCCACGCCCCGGCGTTGCATCTCGTCGTCTTCCCACAGGGTGCCGTCTACCAGCAAGCAGTCGGCGCCCTGCATCATCGCCAGCAGGTTGTCGTCAACCTGCCCCAGGCCCGGTGCGTAGAACAGCTTGCCACCCGTACGGGTGTCCTCCACCAGCAGGCCGAGGTTATCCCCAGGGTGCGGGTCGAAGCGGTGGGGCGAGTAGGGCGGCGCGGCGCTGCGTAGCGGGAAGGGGGTAAAGCGCAAGTTGGGGCAGGCCTCGACAACGAAGCTGCCTTCGAGCGCTATGCGGTTCCATTGCAGGCCGCCGTTCCAGTGGCTGAGCATGTTGAACAGCGGAAACCCGGTGGTGAGGTCTTGGTGGACCATGTCGGTGCACCATACCTGGTGCGGGCAGCCTTCGCGCAGGCTGAGCAGGCCGGTGGTGTGGTCGATCTGGCTGTCCAGCAGGATGATGGCGTTGACCCCGGTGTCGCGCAGGGCGCGGGCCGGCTGCATGGGCGCGAAGGCCTGGAGTTGCGCACGGATATCGGGCGAGGCGTTGCACAATACCCAGTGCACGCCGTCGTCGGATAGCGCAATGGAGGATTGGGTGCGGGCTGTGGCGCGCAGGGTGCCGTCGCGCAAGCCCTTGCAGTTGACGCAGTTGCAGTTCCACTGCGGGAACCCGCCACCGGCGGCCGAGCCGAGAACCTGGATATGCATGGGCACTCTCTTTACTGTGCAGAAAACCGTGTCGGAAAAACGAAAACGCCCCGGCAGGCCGAGGCGTGAAACCGTAAGCCTGGCTTAGCGGTTGGCGAAGTACATGGTGACTTCGAAGCCGATACGCAGGTCAGTGTATGCAGGTTTGGTCCACATGGGATTACTCCTTCGGAAGGGGTTACGGATTGCTCAGCTACTACTTGGGTACCGCCGTGGGCAGGAGGTTCCCTGAGCGCGGATTGCGCTATCTTACAAGATAATTATGTACCGAAAGGTTAATTATCTGAAAAGTGCCGTTGCATATTGCGTAACAATCACTCACCCCACTGCCAGGGGGAGGGTGGCGCGGCAGCGTTGGCCAAACAGAGCCAGGGGCAATCTGCGCTGAGCAGGTCGCTTAGCAGTTGGTCCAGATCCGACTGCCGCACCTTCAGAATAGCCTTGGGCAACGCTTCCAGCTTGACGGGTTGTGTAGCGAGGTGTGTCTGCCAGGCCCATTCGGCGACCTCGGCATTGACCATGACCGCTTCGTCGAACTGCGCTGCGAGGGCCTGGCGACTGCTCGGCGTCAGCGTGACGCCAACTTTAAATACCTCCATCAAGTGCCCCAGAACATCGGCCGGCCTGGCGTGGGGCGACTGCACGCCAAACAGCAGGCCGTATGCCCCCTCCACCTGGCGGAAGGCACTGAATACGGCATAGCCCAGTTGCAGCTCTACACGCAGGCGCTGGTACACCGGCCCCTGCAGCAGTTGGGCCAGCAGGCGGCCGGCTGCTTCGCTGGCCGCAGGCAACCGGCAGAACAGCAGCAGGGCGTGCTCACTGCCTGGGACCTGCACCGGGTGCCAGCGTCGCGCGGCCCAAGGGGACAGTGGCGCCGGGGCCGAGCCCTGGCCCGGGCACTGCTGCAGCGCTGCGGCCATGGCATTGTGGGCGGCCGGCTCGAACCCCACGGCCAGGCCGTGCCAGGTTGCCTGCTGCCATAGCGCGTCGAGGTGTAACTGAGTGTGTGTGCCTTCGGTGGCCGCCACACGCGCGGCCCCCTGCACGGCGGCTGGCAGTTGCTCAAGCAAGGCGCGTATAGGCATCAATGGCAACGCCGCCGTAATGGGCGGCTGCCAGCAATCGGCGGGGGGGTGTAGCAGTGCCGTCAATGCGTGCTCCGTTGCATAAACCACGGCTGCCGGCAGCCCGGTACAACGCAGTTGCAGGTGGTCGCCAACGCTGGCCAGGCGCAATTGCACCGAGGCTCGGTCGCAGCGCTCCTGTAAGGGTGCCAGTGCGTGCTCAAGAACCGGATACAAAGGCTGAAGCAGGTCCCTCGGCACCTTCCAGCGCAGGTAAAGTGCAGCATATTGCCGCTTGCAGGGCAGTACTTCGGTCACATGCAGGGAACCGGGCAACCGCTGGGTTTCGTGTTGTGCCCAGCCTGCGCTAAGCAATGGCTCCGGCGGTGGTAGCTGCCATTGGCCATGCCTGCCACTCGGCAATGCCGCGAGCAGTGCTTCAAAGGCTCGCTTACCTTGGGTATCCAGCGGCGCGAACGGCTGGCCAATGCTGTCCCGCTGGGCCAGCTCCAGTGCTCCCGCACTGCGTTCACGGCTTTGCTGCAGCAGGCCGAAACCCTGGTTGAGCGCCTCCAGGCCTGCCCCTCGAATGAAGCCCAACCAGCCATGCAATAGTGCAGTGGCTTCATCCCGGCGAGCGGCGGCGGTCAGTTTCAGGTCGATATGCCACAACAACTGCCCGCCAAACCCATACAACGTCTGGGTATTGAACCCCTGCAACCAGCCGCGCTGGCGCAGCGCATCCAGCCAGGTGCCGGGGCGGCTATCGCCGAGGCACGCCGTGAGCAGTGCCAGGGCCTGCTCGGCCCCCTCTGGCAGTGCGTTCAGGCTGAACACCAACGGGTGCGCACTTGCCGCCAGTGCCGCAGGCTGGGGCTGCTCCACACGCTCGCCTTTGGCAAACCGCTGCCCCTGCTGCCTGCCCAACTGCTCCAGCTCGTCCAGCGGCTGGGGGCCGCAGAGGGCCAGTACTGTCTGGCCGCCCTGATAGTAACGCTGGTGAAAGCCTGCAAGCGCCTGCTGGAACGCGACATTCTGCACTGGCAGCGTATAGCGGTTCCCGGCATGGAAAGCGCCCAGGGGGTGGTGGGATGCTACCGACTGCAGCAGGGCGTACTGTTGTTGCACCGCCGGGTTGCGCGACCAGGCAATGAATTCGGCGTGAATCACTTCACGTTCCTGGTGCTGTCGTGCAATCCCAAGGTCGGGTTCGGCGAGCATCTGGCACAGCCGCACCAGCCCACCTGCCAGAGCAGCAGGCGGGGTTTCGAAAAAGTAGTCCGTGGTGCGCTCGCGGGTGCTGGCATTGACCTGCCCACCCACGCCTTGCACGTAGCGCATCAGGCCGTCTTCCAGCGGAAACTGCGGCGTACCCAGGAAGAACAGATGCTCCAGAAAGTGCGCCAGGCCTGGCCACTTGCCCGGCGCATCATGGTTACCCGCATGCACCCGTATGGCCGCCGCCGCACGCTTCAGCCGCGGGGCGTGGCGCAGGCGCAGTTGCAGGCCGTTGGCCAGGGTGACATGCCGAATTGCGTCAGGCATGGCGCCGGTGCAGCTCCTGGCGCAGGTCACGCAGGTAAGGGAACGCTTCGCGCCCCTGGATCAGCCGGTCATATTCCAGCTGCGCTGTCAGCAGGCACTCGTCGTGGCCGGCCATGGCCAGCAGGCTGCCGTCCGGCGCAACGATGCTGCTCTGCCCGCAGTAGTGAATGTCGCCCTCCGAGCCACAGTAGTTGGCGTAGACCAGGTAACACTGGTTTTCCTGCGCCCGGGCGCGCACGGTGACCTGGCAGGTGAAATCGTAAGGTGCCATGTTGGCCGTGGGCACCAGGATCAGCTCGGCACCGCCCAGCGCCAGCCGGCGTGCGTTTTCCGGGAACTCGATGTCGTAGCAGATCAGCAGGCCGACCTTCCAGCCGCCCAGCTCGACAACCGGAAAGTGGTCAGGCCCCTGGCTGAACATGGCCCGGTCAAGTTCGCCGAAGAGGTGGGTTTTGCGGTAGTTGCTCAGGCTTCGACCGTGGGCGTCGACCAGCTGCACGCTGTTGTAGATCGCCCCGTCACCCCCCCGCTCCGGGTAGCCGTAGGCAATGGCGATGCGGTACGCCTGAGCGATCTCGACCACGTGCATGGCCGACGGGCCATCCTCGGTCTCGGCCAGGCGTTGCACCTGCGCGGCGCCGATGTTGTAGCCGGTGAGGAACATTTCCGGGCACACCAGCAGGCCGGCGCCCTGTTCGGCAGCCAGCCTGGCCTGCTGGCGCAGGCGCTGCAGGTTGCCGGGCACGTCCAGCGGCCTGGGCGTGCCTTGGAACAGCGCGATGTGCATGGCGCCTCCTAGGTCAGTCGGCCAGGGCGATGGGGCCGATCTCGTCGAACACATCGCCCGGGCCGGGGTTGTCGGGGTGGGTGCTGCCACCAAAGTGGTTGATGATACCCCATACCGCATTCAGCGAAGTCTGCACGGCGCCCTCCACCCAGGCCGGTGTCCACGACACGTCGTCGCCGGCAATGAAGATGCCGCGCTGCTCGGCGGGCAGGTGCTGTTGCATGAAGTGCGCATACATGCGCTGGTTGTAGCGGTAGTGGCCCGGCAGTGCACCCTTGAAGGCGCCGAGGAAGTACGGGTCGGCTTCCCACGAGATGGTGATCGGGTCGCCGATGATGTGGCCGGCAATGTCTGTTTTCGGATAGATCTTCTTCAACGCATCGAGCGCCAGCTGCACGCGTTTTTCCACAGGGTGCGGCAGCATTTTCAAGGCGTCGCTCATCCAGGCGTAGGACAGGCAGATCACCCCAGGCTTGTCATCACCGTTGTCGAACAGGTAGGTACCCCGGGTCAGGCGGTCGGTCAGGGTCATGCTCAGCAGGTCGCGACCGGTTTCCGGGTCCTTGTCCTTCCAGAACGGCCGATCGACCATGACGAAGGTCTTCGAAGACTGCATGTAGCGGGTGCGGTCCAGGGCCATCCACATCTTCTGCGAAAACAGCGACTCTTCGCAGTCGATCTGGGTGGTCAGCAGCCAGGTCTGGCAGGTGGTAAGGACGGCGCCATAGTGGCGTGTGCCTCCCCAGGTGTCGGTGACCGCCAGGCGCCCGTCGGCCGCCCTGGCGATGCGCCTGACCCCGGTGCTCGGTGCACCGCCGTGCAGTGAACTCAGGCTGGTGCCCTGTGGCCAGTGCGCACATTGCTCTGGCTGATGGCGCCAGATGCCTTGAGGGACTTGCTCCACGCCGCCCACGATCAGGTGCTGGTGGTCGTCGCAGTTGGTCATCACCACGCGGAAAATTTCCAGCATCGAGTTGGGGAAGTCAGAGTCCCACCCCCCTGTGCCGAAGCCCACCTGCCCGAACACCTCGCGGTGCAGGAAGCTCAGTTTGGCAAACGAGCGTGAGGTGGCGACAAAATCGTAGAATGTGCGGTCATCCCACAGTGGCACCAGTTTGTTCCACAGCGCTTTCAGGCGCGGCACATCGCGGTCGCGGATAGCCTGCTGGATGTCGGCGAACTGAGCCCCGCTCTCCAGCGCGTCGGCCCAGGCATCTGCCACTTCGTGAAACAGTTTGGGCAGGTCAGCAACGCTTTCGGCGTAGTAGGTCTGGCCTTCCAGGTCGATCACGGTGCTGCCCGAGGCTGCTGTCAGCGGGTTGGGAAAGGGTTTGGTTTCCAGCCCGAGCTTGTCCACATAGTGGTAGAACGCCGTGGACGAGACCGGGAAGCGCATGCCGCCCAGTTCGGCGACGATGCCGTCGGTGCCGTTGAACGCCTGGGAGCGCAAGCGCCCGCCCAGCTTCGACGCCTCGTACACCACAGGCTTGAGGCCCAGCTTCATCAATTCGTAGGCCGCTACCAGGCCGGCGATGCCTGCGCCGATGATGGCGACTTCTTCGCCGTGACGCTCAGGCGGAATGCTGCCCAGGCCGGCAGGGTGCTCCAGCCAGTCATCGAAGGCGAACGGAAAGTCCGGGCCGAAGATGGTGACAGGTTGTTTGCCGTCGGCGGGGTGGCGGTTTTTCTTGTTCATGAAGTGGACCTTGCCAGAGCGGCTGCGCGAGGGGCGTAGCCTGAGTATAGGGGAGGCTGGAGGTCATTCTAGGAGGTGGGATGGTCGTTATTAAGGTGCAGAGTGTTGTCTTTTTGTCTTTGTTTTCGTCTAAATGCCTGGTTAGTAATGGAGTTTGACGATGAAGCTCTGATAAAACCCAAGCGAGCGGGTTAAATCGGCTGCCTGCGTTCGGCCTTGCTGCTGAGCCCATGGCAACAAGGGCCGGCCCAGGTGCTCAGCGTGCGATCTTGTAACGGGTGCTGCGCCCGCCACCGGGCAGCCGCTCGATGCAGCCTTTTTCAAGCAGGTCGCTCAAATGGCGGGTCGCCGTTGCTTTGGAAACCTTGGCCACAGCTTGGTATTGGCCTGCGCTGATACCGTTTTCGAAACCCCGTTCTCCGCCATCGAGTAAACGATTGAGCACTTTGATCTGCTCTGCCGCCAGGGTTTGGCTGCGGTGTGCCTGCCAGAAGCGCGCCTTCGCCACCACATGGTCAATGCGGGCAAGGGCCTGCTCCAAGCTGTTGAGTAAGGTTGCGAGAAACCACTGCAGCCACCCGGTGATATCCAGCCCCCCTTTCTGACTGGCTTCCAGGATGCGGTAATACCCGGCGCGGTCGTCGAGCATGCTCGCGGACATCGCATAAAAGCGGATAGCCTGTTGTTCACCCTGGGCCAGTGCAAGGTCGGTAATGGCACGGGTGAGGCGACCATTGCCGTCATCGAAAGGGTGCAGGGTAACGAACCAGAAATGGGCGATGCCGGCGCGAAGGAACGGATCCAGGCTGGCATTGCTTCGGCTGCTCTCGAACCAGGCGAGAAAGTCTGCCAACAGGGTTTCCAGCCCTGCTCGCGGAGGTGCTTCGAAATGCACGGTCGGTTGGTCGATACGCCCGGAGACCACTTGCATCGCCTCTTCCCCGCGCAGTGAACCGATCTGTAATGGTCTTGCCAGCATCTGATCATCGGCGGGAAATAGCCAACGGTGCCAGGTGAAGAGTCGCTGGTCGTCAAGTGGCTCTTGATGTGCGCGGGTAGCATCGAGAAGCAGTTCTGCCAGCCCTTCGGAGCGGGGGGTGATGCGGCCGTCTTCGTTCAGCCCCAAGCGCCGCGCCAGTGACGAACGTACGGAGCCGGCATTCAGCTGCTCTCCCTCAATGGCTGATGAGGTGACGATGTTCTGCAGCATGGCATCCAGGCTGCTCTGCACTTCGGTCTCAGTGCCTACCGCGCCGAGCATTCCCAACAAACGGCCCTGAGCCTGACCGCACGCGCGCAGCAGCGGGGCAAGCGCTTCGGCTTGCCAGCTGAAGTGCGGCCAGTCTGTGTGCTGCCAGATCCAAAGCGGGTCATTCATAGGGGCATTCATCTGTGAGCCGATTAGGGAGCCTATTCGGCTCATCTAGTGAGCCGATAATGCTTGCTATTTGGCTCACTGTCTAATGCTCAAGCCAGGGCTTTCAATTTGATGGGCCCACACGGACTCGAAGAGCGAGCGGGTTAAACCGGCTGCCCGCGATCGACCTTGCTGCTGAGAATGATCGAAGTTGTGGTTTTCTCCACCCCGTCCAGGCTGCCGATCTGGTCAAGCAGCTGGTCAAGCTGCTCAGGCGAATCGGTCTGCAGCCAAGCCACGTAATCGAACTCACCGCTCACTGCACACAACTGCTGAACCTGCCCCATGGCACTCAGGCGCTTGACCACGTCCTTGCCCGAGCGCGGTTGTACCTTGATACCCACATAGGCCTGCAACCCCCCGCCCATCACCCGCTGCCCCAGGCGCACGCCATAGCCGGTGATGACCTTGTTCTTCTCCAGCCGCTCCAGGCGCGAATTGACGGTGGTACGGGCGATGCCCAGGTGGCGGGCGAGGGTGGCGACGCTTTCGCGGGCATTTAGCTGCAGCAGGGCAATGAGCTGGCGGTCGATTTCGTCCAGTGCAAGCGGGCGGGAGTCCGGCATGGTGAGTCTCTGCGGTTTTGAGGGTCAGGGTTCGCCGGGTGCTGGCTTGCGGGTCTACTCGACAGCCGTCGTCAGTTCAGGATTGCCAAAACCAGCCAGACTGGCATTGGACGCCTGGAAGTAACTACGCCAGAACTGTTCCAGGTTCTGGATCATTTTTCCGCTACGGTAGCCGTTTTTGGCTGTGGTCGGCACAAACGCTGCACCATGTATGTAAACCCGCGCGCCTTGGAAGTCCGCCAGCAACTTTTGCTTCTCGACCTTGGCGATTTCGACCTTCGGATCGATTTGGCGGATGCCGTTGGATTGATAGAAACTTCCAAAGTCGCTGTACTCCAGCATATCGGACATCACCAGCATGACATGCTCGCTGACGCCTTCGGCCTTGGCCAGGTCCTCTCCCACGGCTTTCAGGCTGAACAGGATTTCACTGCGGGGAATATCGGAGCTGGACTTGCCCATGGTGGCAGCAAAGGCCCTACCGAAGCCTTGGAACAGCTGCGCAGGCTGGTTCTTGAGGCAGGATTCGAATTTACGGGTCGCCATCATCGGCACGCTACCCAGCACTTTCGGATCGATCGGTTTTTCCAGCTCGCCAGCGTAGCGCAGGCGCGTGTAGTGGCCTTCAAGGTACGCGCTGAAGGAGTAGAGGCGGATCTTGTCGCCTGGCTGCATGAAGCGTTTGATGTGCCCCCAGGCCGTTCGCTGCAGGTCCTGGGTCAGCGGGGTGGTCTGGTCAACGACAACGGTCAGCATCCGGCCGGACGGCGCGGTGCGGAACTCGGTGATGCGGGCATTGGCGTAGCAGCTAGGAACGTCATTACGCTCCGCCGCCACCAGAGCGGTTGGCACGAGTAGCAGCGCCAGGGCCAAGCTCTTGATGTTCATGAAACCTCCATTTTTAGTAAAGCAGCTGCGCAGTCACGCAGCTGCTCAGCACAGGCTCAGGCACGCTGGCCGCTCTGCTTGACCATCAGTTGCAGACGGCGAGCGCGCTTGATGGTTTCAAGATCAATACCTTTGGTCGTTGCCACGAAAGGCAGGTCATCCTCGTGGAACTCAGTCAGGTCACCGAACTGGTGGGGGTCAAAGCCACCCGCCATGGGCGCTGGAGCATCGGGTACAACAGTAACTGCGTCCGCTGGAGCCGCTTCAATGACGCGTCCAGTCTGCATCACGGCCATTACCGGCGGAGCTTCGACGGGGACATTTACTTGAACGGCTACAGTGGGGGTCGCCCTAGGCGCTGGCGCGGCAACAACGGGGGCCGATGGGGTGGGTACCACGAAGGTGTTCGCTACGCTTTTGAAGGTATTGCACAGTTGTATCAGAGAAGGCTCTTCGATCTGATTCATCCGCGGCAAGGCGAAACGAATGATTTCATCGATTCTTGCAACATCGTTGTTGGCAATTGCAGTGTTCAGGTCTGCAGTGGATTTCTTGATGTAGTTTTCCAATACCGCCCGGCTGTCTTTACCCAGTTGATCAGCAATGGCTTTCTGGTCAGCCCAGGCCTTGCCTGCATCCTGCTCTTCAATAAAGCGTGCGAACGTTCGGGCAACATTGTCTTTGCGCAGCGCTTCGCGGTCACCCCCTTTCACGCGAAATTGTGCCAGCTGAAGCGCCTGGAGTTTGCCGAGGGCCGACTGGGCGTCATTGGCGATGCTGCGGGCTTTGGCTTGGTGATACCGCGCGAATTCACTGGCACTGGAGAACTTGTGCACCCGTTCCCACGCCTTGCGCGAGTAGGTGCCGGCAAAGCCAAAGCTGTAGGCCAGGAAGGTCGAGGTGAACTGGATGAAGATGAACAGTGAACTCAGCACCCCGAACGTGACGAGGCTGGCGCGGTGGAGCGCATCAATCTGGTCCTGGGCTGATTTGCCAGCGGCCTCATTGGCGATGGACTGCATCTCGCTTGGCAGCGGGAAGTCATCCTGGCCGCTGGCAGGGAAGTCGTCGGCGCCTTGCGACACTGCCGGTGGGTTGGCGATCAGGTCGGCCTCTTGTGCATTGAGGGTTTCAGCACGTACCCAGAACGCAGCGACGGCCAGGATGACAATAAATACGGCATAGCCGACAACGATGCCGTAACGCTTGGCCGGCATGGCGCCATCCTGCGGTACCTTCACACGGTTCAGCATGCGCTGATATTCCGGGCGCTCGTCATCGATATGAGTGTTATCGATGGTGACGATGTCACGGGATACCATGTCGCCATCCGCGCCACCGTGACGCAGTTCCTCGTAGCTCATGATCTTGCTGACGATACTGTTGAGGTAGAGCTGACGGCCAGCGAACTCGGAGAGAAACACACCTATGATCGATATCACCAACCCGATGCCAAATGCACCGGCTACCGCCGTGTCGGGGGTTGCCAGCGTCAAGGCAAAGGGCGCAAGCGCGTAACCGAAAGCAGTGGCCTCGATCAGCATCAGTACGATGATGATCGCCCACATACCGAAACCTTTTTCTTTGCGGTTGTCTTCGCCGATCTTGCCCAGGTAGTTCTGGCAGTGCTTGAAATGGGCTTCAGACGGCTGGTGGTCGCGGTAGTAGGTTTCGTATTTCAGGTTCAGCTGGCTCTCCGACTCGTAGAAGCCAACCGCTTCCGGGTTTTTCGGGGTCGGTAGCTCCTTCGAACCCGGATTCTTGACCCAATGTGACAGGCGGCCGACCCAAGGGGCATTGATACGCGCCTTCATCAGGGCGTAGCGCACCTCATACCAGTTGATGATGATCGGGATGGTCAAAAATATCAGCAGAACGATGGGCAGGACGATATGCCAATAGCTGGCAAAAAACGTCTGAATGGTTTCAAGCATGGGTACTTCTCCTTAGCCGCGCTTCAGCGGTTGGAACTGCGCCACGTAGGCGTCACCCTGTTTCGGGTAGTAGATTTCGCCAGCGACGGCCTTACCTGCACGTTTGTCGAACACGATGTCCATGCATGAAACCGGCGTGTTTTTTTGGTCGAGCGCGAAGACGCGGTACAGCACCTGGGTTTCACCTTCATAGGTGTTGGCGACCGACTTGACCGGGGCAGAGTTTGTCTTCTGGGCGGTACCGACGTTGGTGATGAACTGCATGACCGGGGCACCAGCCGCGGCACCGGTGTCGCGCAGCACGGCAACAGGACCTACTGCAGCCACGTGGCCATTGACCTTGCTTGCCCAGACACCGCCATTCAGGCCGGGCAGGAAGTCAGTGGTGGAGAACGCTTTCAGCCCAACACCAGTGGCCAGGTTCTTCACCTCGCCCTGCACCCGCGGCAGGTCCCCAACGCACGAGGTAACCGGAGCATTGGCGTATGCCGAACTGATCAAGGAAAAGGTCGAACGCTTCGGTTGTATGTTCGATGACAGCATGGAGGTGGTGGTGGTGACGGGTACGCCACCGAAGTCGATACCGCCTTGGCCCGCAAGCTGCACCACCACCTCTGCGCCAGGGCTGGTTGGCAGTACGGGGGCCTTGTCGTTGAGAACCGGGGTTTGCGGAAGAGTGGGCGTGCTCACCGGCTGCTTTGCAGTTGTGGCGACCTGGGTAGGCCTGGAATCAGCGCCACGCTTTGCCGCCGCCTTTTCAACCTTGACCTTGGGCGCGACGGCCGTGCCATGAGCCAGATACCTGGCACCCGACCGCTCCTCGCGCACGCGCTGCGCCAGCACCTGCTCGTTGTCGACTTCGACGATCTCTACCCGACGGTTTTTCGCTCTGCCGGCGAGGGAGGTGTTATCAGCCACAGGCCGTGCGGACCCTGCGCCCTGGAAGAAAATATCCTGCTGCGGGACGCCAATCGCGGCCATCATGTCGGCGACGGTTCGAGCCCGTTGCTCGGACAGTTTCTGGTTGAGTTCAGCACTGCCTGAAGAGTCGGTGTGGCCAACGACCAGGAGTTTCTTGGTCGGGGCACCGGGTCGGGCGGCTGTTCGATCACGCGCAAATTCCTGTGCCATTACGCTCAGTTTGCGGTAGCCCTGACTGGTCAATGTCGCCGAGCCCGACGGGAACATCTCGGTCGTTTCGATTTGGGCTTCCACACCGACAGACTTCTTGTCGCCGCTGGCAGAGACCATTTCGACTTCTCGCACTTCAGCCGTCACGCCCTGCTCGGCAGCTACAGCCCTTAGGCGATCGACGCGCTGCTTATAGGCATACAGCGCGCCGCAGCCCAAAGCGCCTCCCGCAACAGCGCCGGCGGCGATCTGGTTGCCGTTACCACCAGAGGCAGCCACCACACCCCCCACGACGAGCGAACCCAGCACAGCGCCGGCACCGCAGGCGAACTTGCCTGAGTTCTCTCCCAGGGTTTTGTCAATCGTCGCGCATCCACTGAGCCCCATGGCAATGGCCGTGGCGAGCGCTGTGTATTGCAGTGTCTTCGTGCTCAGCATTCCCTTTCAGTTCCCCGTGCCAAATCCTGGCGAATACCAGCGTGTAAGCTGAAGCTGGTTCAGCTTCGGCCGCAAATGTAAGTTGATATCGTCGTAAGGCGTTATCAAGAACTCGCGCTCTGGGGGCGGTAACCCAATCGACGCTGCGCCAGGGATAGCGGGCGGGCCGAGGTTGAGTGCATGCATCTTGGCATGAGGGAAGTGGAGAACGGCTCCATGTTCCGCGCTATGCGCCATCCAGGGCGGTGTGTGGCAATTAGTTACCTTAATGTTTCCCGATCAAGATGTGAACAGCTGCGATTCAGCTTTTGTTGCTGCTCGCATTCCATCTAGACGGGGAAGCCTTGCCGCACTGCCTGATGAGTACGCTCACCCGACAGGGCTTCAGCTGGGAAGGCCTCGCCAAAAACACGAAAGCCGCGTATATACGCGGCTTTTGGTTTGGTGGGCCCACACGGACTCGAACCGTGGACCAAAGGATTATGAGTCCTCTGCTCTAACCAACTGAGCTATAGGCCCTCAGTAGGAGGCCGGGATTATAACGAGGGTTGCGCACCAGTGCCATCTGAAAGATCCGATAGTGCTATGCGAAGGAATGTGGCGGCGAACTCGTCAGGCATCAGCGGCAGGCTGACGATGTAGCCCTGGATCTGCTCGCAGCCCTCGGCTGCCAGGAAACGTTGTTGGGCCTGGTTTTCCACGCCTTCGGCGATGATGGTGAGCTGCATGCTGCGGCCCAGGGCGATGATTGCGCGGGCGATGGCGGCGTCGTGGGGGTCGTCTGGCAGGCCGCGAATGAACGACTTGTCGATTTTCAGGATGTCCAGCGGCAGGCGCTTGAGGTAGCTGAGCGACGAATAGCCGGTGCCGAAGTCATCGATGGCCAGTTGCACGCCGAGCCTTTTCAGCTGGTGCAACACGGCCAGGGCCTCTTCGGCCTGGCTCATGATGAAGTTCTCGGTGATTTCCAGTTGCAGGTCGCCAGCCTTGAGCTGGTGCTGTTTGAGTAGCGCCTCGATGCGGCGCGCCAGGTGGGGTTGGCGCAACTGGGCGCCGGCCAGGTTGATGGACAGGGGGCCGAAAGGCTCGTAGCGTTGTTTCCAGGCCTGCATCTGCCGGCAGGCCTGCTCCAGTACCCAATCGCCGATTTGCAGGATGGTGCCGTTTTCTTCTGCCAGGTGGATGAAATGCTCCGGGGGCACTTCGCCAAAGGTCGGGTGGCTCCAGCGGATCAAGGCCTCTGCGCCGACCAGGGTCTGGGTTTGCAGGCTGAGTTTGGGCTGGAAGCACAGGCTCATCTCGTTGCGCTCGATGGCTCGCCGCAACTCGTGCTCCAGGGCGATGCGTTCGCTGGCCTGGGCTGTGAGGTCGCAGGTGTAGGCTTCGACCCGGTTGCGACCTTTGGCCTTGGACCGGTACATGGCGGCGTCAGCGTTGCGGATCAGGGTGGCAACATCAGTGCCGTCCTGTGGATAAAGGCTGATACCAATGCTGGCACTGGTGAAGAACTCGTGCTCGCCAGCCTGGAATGGCGCGCTGAAGCAGGCCAGCAGCTTGTTGGCGATGGAGCTGGCGTCGCTGGGCTTGTGCAGGCCGGGCAGCAGGATGATGAACTCGTCGCCACCCAGGCGGGCGACGGTGTCCACGTCGCGCACCTGCTCCTTCAGGCGTTGGGCGATACCCTTGAGCAATAGGTCACCCACTGGGTGGCCGAGGCTGTCGTTGATGTGCTTGAAACGGTCGAGGTCCAGGAACAGCACTGCGCCCTGGCGGTTGGACACCTGCGCACAGGTGAGCACGGCTTGCAGGCGGTTCTCGAACAGGGCGCGGTTGGGCAGGCCGGTTAGCGGGTCGTGGTGGGCTTGATAGTCCAGTTTGGCCTGGGCGTGCTTGATACTGGAAATGTCGGCGAATACCGCAACGAAGTGGGTGATGTCCCGCTCTGTGTTGCGCACGGCGCTGATGGTGAGCCAGCTGGGGTAAAACTCACCGTTCTTGCGCTTGTTGTAGATTTCGCCTTGCCAGTGCCCCTCGGCGGTCAGCTGATGCCACAAGGCCGCGTAGAACGCACTGTCATGCTGACCGGACGCAAGCAGGCGAGGGGTCTGGCCCAGGGCCTCGATTTCACTGTAGCCAGTGATTTCACTGAAGGCGCGGTTGACCGCACTGATGCGCTGGTCAATGTCGGTGATCAGCACGCCCTCGGCGGTGTTCTCGAACACCGTGGCCGCCAGTTGCAGTTTTTCCTGCATCAGGTGGCGTTCGGTGATGTCGCGGGCGATGGTCAACATGCAGTCGGTGCCGGCAATCGGCAGCGGGCGTGCAGACAGCTCACACAGCCGGATCTGCCCGTCGCTGCGGCGTATGTGGCAGGTGAAGTCGCGCACGAACCCGTCCTGGTTTAGCTGGGCAAGCAGGCGTTTACGCTCGTTCAGGTCTACCCAGATGCCCAGGTCGAGCGAGGTCTGGTCAATGGTCGGGTTGAGTGCGTAACCGGTAAGCCGGCAGAAACCTTCGTTCACTTCCAGCAGCAGGCCATCGCTCTGGCGCGACAACAGCAGGCCGTCTGGGGACGCGTGGAAGGCTTTGGCGAACTTCTCCTCAGAGGTTTGCAGCTGTTCCTGGGTTTCCTTGAGCTGGCTGATGTCTCGCACGGCCACCACCAGCGCGGGCGTACCGTCCAGCTCGAAGGTTTCAGCGGAGGTAAGGCCTGTGAACAACTGGCCATTGCTGCGGCGGAAGCTCATCTCCAGGTTGCGGATACCGCCCTGGTGCAGGCGGTCGAGCAGCAGTGGGCCTGTACCTGCCACGGCCCAGAGGTTGAGTTCGGTCGCCGTGCGGCCTATCACTTCGCCTGGCGTAAGGCCAATCTGCTCTTCGAACGCTTCGTTCACTTCCAGCAGGCAGCCATCGCTGTGGCGTGCGATCAGCAGGATGTCCGGGCATTGTTGAAACACCGAGGCAAACTTCTGCTCGGACAAGCGCAGGGCATCTTCGGTGCGCTTGGTTTCGCTGATGTCGATCATCAGGCCGCGTATGACGGGCTGGTGGCCGTGTTTGATCATGCTGACGATATTGCGCACCCACAGCGGCTGACCGTCGGCGCGTATAACCCGGTAGTCCAGGCTGTGATCTCGCCCTGCCGCGGTTTCGCTGTCGCAATAGGCCTGAGCCCAGAGTGCGTCGTCGGCGTGCAGAATGCTGCGCCAGAAACCGGGCTTGAGCCAGTCGCTCAGCGGGTAGCCGAGCAGGTTTTCGGCGTGGGGGGACACATAACTGAAGGTGAAGTCGTTGGCGTCCGCCTCCCAGGCAATAGCCGACAGGCTTTCGACCAGGCCGCGGTAGTGGTATTCACTGCTGCGCAGCTCCTGTTCCAGGGCGATACGGCGGGAAATTTCCGAGCTGAGGCGCCGATTGATACGCATGACAACGGCCAGCACCATCATCAGCAACAGTACCGTGGGTAAACCGTACAGGACCAGGTTGGCCGGCATCAGGGGCATAGCGGCCTCGCATTCAGAAGTTCTGAAACGAGTGTAGACGGCCAATGCCGCGAGCGTAGGCTTGGGAAGGGGAGTTTTTTTAAGGGTTACAGGGCCTTGCGCGCGCCGATGCGATAGTGGCCTTTTGCTTTGCCGCAGACGCAATTGGGGCCGCAAAAGCGGCCCCAATACGTTAACGCTACGCCGTCACTCGTCGAGGAAGGAGCGCAGGTGCTCGCTGCGGGTGGGGTGGCGAAGCTTGCGCAGCGCCTTCGCTTCGATCTGACGGATCCGCTCACGGGTCACGTCAAACTGCTTGCCCACCTCTTCGAGGGTGTGGTCGGTGTTCATGTCGATACCGAAGCGCATGCGCAGCACCTTGGCTTCGCGTGCGGTCAGGCCCGAGAGCACGTCACGGGTGGCTTCCTTGAGGCTTTCGACCGTGGCAACGTCGATCGGGGACTGCATGGTCGAGTCCTCGATGAAGTCACCCAGGTGCGAATCTTCATCGTCACCGATCGGGGTTTCCATGGAGATCGGCTCTTTGGCGATCTTCAATACCTTGCGGATCTTGTCCTCAGGCATTTCCATGCGCTCGCCCAGCTCTTCCGGGGTCGGTTCGCGACCCATTTCCTGCAGCATCTGCCGGGAAATACGGTTGAGCTTGTTGATCGTCTCGATCATGTGCACCGGAATACGAATGGTGCGCGCCTGGTCGGCGATGGAGCGGGTAATCGCCTGACGAATCCACCAGGTGGCGTAGGTGGAGAACTTGTAGCCACGACGGTATTCGAACTTGTCCACCGCCTTCATCAAGCCGATGTTGCCCTCCTGGATCAGGTCCAGGAACTGCAGGCCACGGTTGGTGTACTTCTTGGCGATGGAGATCACCAGACGCAGGTTCGCCTCGACCATTTCTTTCTTGGCGCGGCGAGCCTTGGCTTCGCCGATGGACATGCGACGGTTGATTTCCTTGATCTCGGCAACGGTCAGGCCGCTTTCGTTTTCAAGGTCGATCAGCTTCTGCTGGCAGGCGACGATGGCCGCGTCCTTTTCACCCAGGGCGGCAGCCCATTTGGTGTTGCGCTTGGCAAGGTCACCGCTCCAGGTCTGGTCGGTTTCGTTGCTTGGGAACATGCGCAGGAAGTCGGCACGAGGCATGCGGGCATCACGCACGCACAGCTGCATGATGGCGCGTTCCTGCTGACGCAGGCGGCTCAGGGCATCGCGAACACGCTCGACCAGCACTTCGAACTGCTTGGGGACCAGCTTGATCGGCATGAACAGATCGGCCAGTGCCTGCAGGGCTGCGACGCTTTCCTTGTGGCCACGACCATGCTTCTTGACCACCTTGTTGGTGGCCTGAAGCTGGTCGGAGACGGCCCCAAAGCGCTGACGCGCGACTTCCGGGTCTGGACCGCTCTCGGTCTCTTCCTCGTCGTCGCTGTCGGACTCTTCTTCTTCGTCTTCCGATTCTTCCTTGGTCGCGGCAGCCTTGGCGCCTGGAACAGGGACTTCTTCGGTAGGCGCGGCGATATTGTCGTCAGGGTCGATGTAACCGCTGAGAACGTCCGACAGGCGGCCACCTTCGGTGGTCACGCGGTCGTATTCGCCGAGGATATGGTCGACAGTACCCGGGAAGTGAGCGATGGCGCCCATGACTTCACGGATGCCTTCCTCGATACGCTTGGCGATTTCGATTTCGCCTTCACGGGTCAGCAGCTCGACGGTACCCATTTCACGCATGTACATGCGCACCGGGTCGGTCGTGCGGCCAATATCGGTCTCAACTGCCGCCAACGCAGCAGCGGCTTCTTCGGCCGCGGCTTCGTCGGTGTCGGCTTCCGCCAACAGAAGGGCATCCGCATCCGGAGCACTCTCGAATACGTTGATCCCCATGTCGTTGATCATGCGGATGATGTCTTCCACCTGCTCCGGATCTGAAATATCCTCGGGCAGGTGGTCGTTGACCTCCGCGTAAGTCAGGTAGCCCTGCTCACGACCGCGGGTGATCAACTCTTTGATACGAGACTGCTGTTGCGCTTTTCCGGACATAACACCCTATCCACTGAAGGTCTTGGCGGGCAAAAAACAAGCCGAGGATTATACCCGAGCATGGGCCTCACGCGCCAGATGAGGTCGGCGTTTGTGCGGGAACATTACGGCTCAGCAGGGCGAGAAGCTGGTTTTTTTCCTCGCTGGTCAATTCGCTTTGACGTGATTTCCTGAGCAGTTGTTCCAGGCTGCGCTCGCGTTGGCGGGCGGACAAGCTAGTAATGGTGTCGAAAAACTGTTGTTCAAGGCTGTCGGCCACGATCAGCCATTCCTTTTCTGCCAGCGCCCGTAGCAGGCGGCCTTGTTCGGTGCCGTGCCAGCGTGCGATCAACTGCATTGAGCTTAGCCCAGGATTTTTCTGTGCGGCTTCGATCAATGCCACCAGCAACTGGCTGTACAGGTGTTCTTCATCGGCAAAATGGCTGGCGTCCTCAACTTTGCCTGCCAGCAGCGGGTGGTGCAGCAGTGTGCGCAGGGCGGCCAGTGTGGGCGGCTCTACCGGCGCCGGTACGCGCGGCGGCGCCTCGTCGCGTTGCCAAGGCTTGCCACCTTTGCGGTTCTTGTCCCAGGGCTTCTTGCCTCCGCTTTTTTTCGGCGTCCACGCCTGCTCTTGGTGGGCGCCAGCGTAGTCCGGTTGCGGCATGTCGCCGTAATCGGCGGTATAGCTGACCATGGCATCGTAATCGTAGCCGGGGTCGTAGTCCGGTGCGCTGCTGGGGGGCGGTGCCTGCTGGGCCAGTTGCTCGACCTGCTGCAGGTCCAGCCCGGTGATCTCCCTGAGGCGGTTGCGCATCAGTTGGCGCAGGTTGGCACCCGGGATTTTTTCGATCAACGGTGCAGCCAGCGTCGCCATGTGCGCTTTGCCCTCGAGCGAACGCGGGTCTGCTTCCAGGCTCAATTGCTCGAAGAAATAATCGGCCAAAGGCTGGGCGTGCTGGTTGATACGCGCCTTGAACGCATCTGTGCCTTCTGCCCGCACCAGGCTGTCTGGGTCCTCGCCCTCGGGCAGAAACAGGAAGCGCGCACGGCGCCCATCCTGCAGGTTCGATAAGGTTGATTCGAGGGCGCGCCAGGCCGCTTTACGCCCGGCCTGGTCGCCGTCGAAACAGAACAATACGCTGGGCACCACCCTGAACAGGCGCTTGAGGTGTTCTTCGCTGGTGGCGGTGCCAAGCGTGGCCACGGCATTGCGCAGGCCTTGCTGGGCCAGGGCGATGACGTCCATGTAGCCCTCCACCACGATGATCTCGTCGAGGTTGCGGTTGTGCTTGCGTGCTTCATACAGCCCGTACAGCTCCTGACCCTTGTGGAACACAGGCGTTTCCGGGGAGTTCAGGTATTTGGGCTTGTCGTCGCCCAGCACCCGGCCACCGAAGGCGATGATACGGCCGCGGCTGTCGCGAATGGGGAACATCACCCGGTCGCGGAAACGGTCGTAACGCTTGCCGCTTTCAGCGTTCTCGATCAGCAGCCCGGCATCGATCATGACCTTTTGCTGCAGGGTGTCGGCGCCCAGGTGCTTGAGCAGGTTGTCCCAGCCCGGTGGCGCGAAACCCAGGCCAAAGTCGCGGGCCACTTCGCCGGACAGGCCGCGGCCCTTGAGGTAGTCCACAGCTGCCTTGCGGGTAGGGTGATTGCGCAGCGCCTGGCGGTAGAACTCCGAGGCGGCGTCCAGCAGCGGGTACAACGGCGAATCGGTTGGCTGGCGTGGTTTGTGGTCACGCCGGCCTTGCTCGCGGGGTACTTCCATGCCGGCGGCGCGGGCGAGCTCTTCCACGGCCTGGGGGAAATCCAGGTTGTCGTGGTCCATGACGAAGCCAAGGGCGTTGCCACCGGCACCACAGCCGAAGCAGTAGTAGAACTGCTTGTCGGGGCTGACCGTGAAGGACGGGGTTTTTTCCTTGTGGAACGGGCAGCAGGCCGAGTAGTTCTTGCCGGCCTTTTTCAGTTGCACGCGTGAACTCACCACATCGACGATGTCGAGGCGGTTGATCAGGTCGTCAATGAAGCTTTGGGGAATCAGCCCGGCCATGGCAGTCTCGTCAATCTGGCAACTGGCAAGTCTAATCGCTCACACGCCGAATGTGGCGAGTGCGGCTTGGAGTAATGCGAGGGAAGGTGTGCTCGTCGCCGGCCCTAAGGACCCGTCAGTCGGACGTGCACGTCTGGTCTACAACAAAGATGACCAGCTCTGACGTTAAAGGCAGGTTGCCCGCAGCACGGTGAGTGAAGCGTGTGCAGGGGCCTTGAGCGAGTTGCTCAAGTCTAAAACGACCACTGCCATCGCCCGGCGGTTAGCCGGGCAGGGCAGAAGCTTTGCGTTGAACGCCTGTATTAGTACAGACGAACGGCGCGGCGCTGCTCGCGCTGAACTTTCTTGGCGTGACGCTTGACAGCAGCAGCTGCCTTGCGCTTGCGTTCTGCAGTCGGCTTTTCGTAAAACTCGCGGCTACGAACTTCAGCCAGTACACCGGCTTTTTCGCAGGAGCGCTTGAAACGACGCAGAGCTACGTCGAAGGGTTCGTTCTCTTTAACTTTGACGGCTGGCATCCAGGGCTACCTTAATTCATTACCGGGGTAGACGCGCTCCTGGCAAAACAAAGGTGTGCTGGAGAACGTCGGTTTTCAAGGGTTGCGGATGTTAACCCTTAGTACGCCGGAATGCAAAGCCTCTGATCGAAAACCGCTGGTCGGCATCCAACACGGGGACTATGATGCGCGGCTTCGAATTCAGCCCCCACAAGGGACGAGCCCATGCTAGTACTGGGATTGGAAACATCCTGCGACGAGACTGGCGTCGCATTATACGACAGCGAACGCGGCCTGCTGGCCGATGCGCTGTTCAGCCAGATCGACCTGCACCGTGTGTTTGGCGGCGTTGTACCAGAGCTTGCTTCGCGCGACCACGTCAAGCGCATGCTGCCGCTGATCCGCCAGGTACTGGGCGATGCAGGCCGCGTGGCCACCGATATCGACGCCATCGCCTACACCGCTGGCCCTGGCCTGGTGGGTGCGCTGCTGGTCGGTGCGTCGTGTGCTCAGGCGCTGGCGTTTGCCTGGGGTGTGCCGGCCATCGGCGTGCACCACATGGAAGGCCACTTGCTGGCACCCATGCTGGAGGCGAGCCCGCCTGAGTTTCCGTTCGTCGCCTTGCTGGTGTCCGGCGGCCACACCCAGTTGGTGCGTGTCGATGGCATCGGCCAGTATCAGTTGCTGGGCGAGAGCCTTGACGATGCGGCGGGCGAGGCGTTCGACAAGACGGCCAAGCTGATTGGCCTGAACTACCCCGGTGGCCCGGAAATCGCTCGCCTTGCCGAGCGCGGCACGCCTGGGCGCTTTGTATTCCCGCGGCCAATGACGGACCGCCCAGGCCTGGAGTTCAGCTTCAGCGGCTTGAAGACCTTCGCCCTGAACACCTGGCAGCAGTGCCGCAATGCGGGGGACGACAACGAGCAAACCCGTTGCGACGTGTCCCTGGCGTTCCAGCAGGCGGTGGTGGAGACGCTGACCATCAAGTGCAAGCGGGCACTCAAGCAAACCGGCCTCAAGCGCCTGGTCATTGCCGGTGGTGTCAGCGCCAACAAGGCCCTGCGTGCCTCGCTCGAGGACATGCTCGCCAGCATCAAAGGCAACGTCTATTACGCGCGTCCGCAATTTTGTACCGACAATGGCGCGATGATCGCGTATGCGGGTTGCCAGCGGCTTCTGGCCGGTCAACAGCAGGACCTGGCAATCAGCGTGCAGGCCCGCTGGCCCATGGAGCAGTTGCCCCCGCTGTAAGGCTTGGCCGCAGTGAGTGTTAAAAATGCCGTTCGCGGCCGGCAAACAGGTCGCGCAGGTTACTGCGGTGCCGCCACACGATCAGTATTGTCAGTACGGTCATGGGCAGCAGCGCCTCGGGTTGGCGCCAGGCCAGCAATGGCAGGGTCAGCGGGGTTGCAATCAGTGCCGCAAGCGAGCTGGTACGGGTAAGGTAGAGGGTGAGCAGCCAGGCACACATGGCCAGCAGCGCCGCCGGGAAGTACAGGCCCATGAGCATGCCGGCAGCTGTTGCAACGCCCTTGCCGCCGTGGAAGCGGAAGTACAGCGGAAACAGGTGGCCCAGCACTGCACAAATGCCTATCCAGGTCTGCGCCTGCAGGTCGAGGCCGGCAGCGCGGGCGACAAGTACTGGCAGCAGGCCCTTGCACAGGTCGCCGAGCAGGGTCAGGATCGCCATCTTGCGCCCTGCAAGGCGTAGCATGTTGGTGGCGCCGGCATTGCCCGAGCCACTGGAACGAGGGTCCGGGCTGCCCGCAAGGCGGCTGAGAACAATGGCAAAGGACAGCGAGCCAAGCAGGTAGGCGAGTAACGCCAGTAACCAAAACATGCTAACTATTCCGGGCGAGGACGCCCTGATTCTAACGGCGCCCGTCGCCCTTGTCGTGCTGTGGAGAGAAGTGCTTGGACAGAGTGTTCATCGAAGGCCTGGAAGTCGATACCGTTATTGGTGCCTATGACTGGGAGCGGGATATTCGCCAGTGCTTGCGCCTGGACCTCAGCTTCGGCTGGGACAACCGCCCGGCGGCTGCCGGCGACGACCTGAGCCTGGCACTGGACTACGCCAGCGTCTCGGCGCGGATCCAGGCCTTTGCCGAGCAGGCGCGCTTCGAGTTGGTGGAAACCTTCGCCGAGCGCCTGGTAGCGGTGCTGATGCAGGAGTTCAACATCCCTTGGGTGCGGCTGAAGCTGACCAAGCCAGGCGCCGTTCCGGCAGCCCGTGGCGGTGTTGGCGTGGAGATCGAGCGCGGATGTCTGTAAGCACGGTTTACCTGGGCCTGGGCAGCAATATCGACCGCCATGCGCACCTGTGTGCCGGGCTCGATGCGCTGGCCGCCATTCTCACCGGTATGCGGTGCTCGCCTGTGTTCGAGAGCCAGCCGGTGGGTATCAAGAGCGGGCCGTTCATCAATTTCGTGGTGACCGGGCAGACCACATTGCCGCTGATCGAACTGGACCGCCGTCTCAAGTTCATCGAAGCCGACAATGGCCGCTACGCCCCGGATCGCAAGGGCTTGCCGCTGGATATCGATGTGCTGATGTATGACGATCTGCACGGCAATTTCGATGGGCTGGTGCTGCCGCGTGCTGAAATCCTGAAAAACGCCTTTGTGTTGTGGCCCCTTGCGCTGCTGGCCCCGGAGCTGGTGCACCCGGGGGTGGGCAAGCCCATGGGGCAGCTCTGGCAAGAAGCGCAGATCGATCAGGTGCTGGCGCCTGTTGCATTCGACTGGCGTGGGGTGCAGTTGACGCCAGCTTGATCGGCAGACACGCGGATGTCGCCGCCTGGGTTGCGCTCGTGCGCTGTGCTCGCGCCTACGGTTGCAGGGCTTTTAGTCTTTCGGCCTTCAGGGCTTCGCCGAGCGCTTGGCCTGTAAGGCCGGCCTGCACGAGGGGCTGCGCATCCACCGCTCTGGCTGCTGCTGCTGCGCTGCGCAGGTGATCGGCCTGAGGGTAAGCGGCTTTTCCATCGCCCAAGGCGGTCATTTCGCAGGCGGCGATGAAGTCCTCGAAACGCTGGGGGCGCCGGTACACATCAAACCGCTGTAGTAGCTCCAGCAGGCCAGTGGCAGGCAACTCCAGTGCGCTGTCTGCCAGCGTCAGGCATTGGCTGGTCAGCTGGGCCAGCTCCTGGCACTCCCTGGGGGCCTTGAGGCGCTTGTTCACCGCCTTGACCTGCTCTGGTGCCAGCCTGCCAAGCAGGCACGCCCAGCGCACGTGCAGGGGCTGGGCATGGGCCGCTGCCTGTTGGAGTGCGGCCAGGCACAAAGGCCCTTTGTGAAGCTCCGGCATCATCTGTTCGAGTGCCTGGCAGGCGTCTAGCACCTGGAAGAACACCTGTGGCTGCGCCTCCATCAATGCCCGCTGGATCTCCTTCCAGCTGCGTTCGGCGGTCAGTGCCTGCAACTCACCCGATGCACTGATCTGCTGCATCAACGACAGGGTGTCGTCGGCAATGCGGAAACCCATGGGTGCGTAGCGGGCGGCAAAGCGGGCCACACGCAACACGCGCAGCGGGTCCTCGGCAAAGGCCGGCGAAACATGGCGGAGCAGGCGCTTCTCGAGATCATCCTGGCCATGGTAGGGGTCATAGACCTTGCCGTGTTCGTCTTCGGCCATGGCGTTGATGGTCAGGTCGCGGCGGATCAGATCTTCTTCAAGGGTGACGTCGGGGCTGGCGTAGAAAGTGAAGCCGCCGTAGCCCCGGCCGCTTTTGCGCTCGGTACGGGCCAGGGCGTATTCATCGCCGGTACGTGGGTCCACGAAGACGGGGAAGTCTGTGCCAACCGGGCGATAGCCTTTGGCGTGCATGTCTTCGACGGTTGCGCCAACCACCAGCCAGTCGGTATCGCTGACAGGAAGGCCGAGCAGGCGGTCGCGTACTGCGCCGCCGACTTTGTAAATGTGCATGTACAACTCTCCATGAATGCCGACAGGATAACCCGTCGGCAGCCATGGCGTGGGGTTACAGGTGGTGGACCACCGCCAGGTCCATGCGGCCGTAATCAGCCCCTTCGGCGTGGTCGCCTCGCGGCGGCATGTGGTGGGTTTTCATCACTTTGTCGCCCTGTACGGTTTCGAGATGGATATCAAAGCCCCACAACCGATGCAGGTGCTTGAGCACTTCTTCGGTGGAGTCCCCCAGCGGTTTGCGGTTGTGCTGCTGGTGGCGCAGGGTCAGTGAGCGGTCGCCACGACGGTCCACACTCCAGATCTGCACGTTGGGTTCACGGTTGCCCAAATTGTACTGGGCAGCAAGTTGCTCGCGAATGACACGGTAGCCCGCTTCGTCATGAATGGCCGGTACCAGCAGGTCGTCGCGCTGGTCATCATCGAGAATGCTGAACAGCTTCAAGTCGCGCATCACCTTGGGTGACAGGTACTGAAGAATAAAGCTTTCGTCCTTGAAGCTGCTCATGGCGAACTTGATGGTAGCGAGCCAGTCACTGCCGGCAATGTCGGGGAACCAGCGGCGATCTTCTTCAGTGGGGTGCTCGCATATCCTGCGGATGTCGGTGTACATGGCAAACCCGAGTGCGTAGGGGTTGATGCCACTGTAATACGGGCTGTCGAAGCCTGGCTGGAACACCACACTGGTATGCGACTGCAGAAATTCCATCATGAACCCTTCAGTGATCAACCCTTCGTCATAGAGGTCGTTCATGAGGGTGTAGTGCCAGAATGTAGCCCACCCTTCGTTCATGACTTGCGTCTGGCGTTGCGGGTAGAAGTACTGGGCGATCTTGCGCACGATACGCACCACTTCTCGCTGCCAGGGCTCCAGCAGTGGCGCGTTCTTTTCGATGAAATAGAGGATGTTTTCCTGAGGTTCGGCAGGGAAGCGAGCGTCATCCCGGTCGCTGCCCTTTTCGGCACTCTTGGGGATGGTGCGCCACAGGTCGTTGATCTGCCGCTGAAGGTGTTCTTCGCGGTCCTTTTGGCGGCGCCGCTCTTCTTCGGCGGAAATAGGGTAGGGCCGCTTGTAGCGGTCCACGCCGTAGTTCATCAGGGCATGGCAAGAGTCGATCAGGTCTTCTACCGCGTCGATGCCGTGACGCTCTTCGCATTGGGCAATGTACTGCTTGGCAAAAACCAGGTAGTCGATGATCGAACTGGCGTCGGTCCAGGTGCGGAACAGGTAGTTACCCTTGAAAAAGCTGTTATGGCCATAACAGGCGTGGGCAATGACCAGTGCCTGCATGCACATGGTGTTCTCTTCCATCAGATAGGCGATGCAAGGGTCGGAGTTGATCACGATCTCGTAGGCCAGGCCCATCTGCCCACGGGTATAGGATTTTTCGGTGCTGAGAAACTGTTTGCCGTACGACCAGTGGTGATAGCCCAGAGGCATGCCGACGGATGCATAGGCATCCATCATCTGCTCGGCAGTAATGACCTCGATCTGGTTGGGGTACGTATCCAGGGCGTAGCGCTCGGCCAGGCGGCCGATTTCCCGGTCGTAGTTCTGGATCAGTTCGAATGTCCACTCTGACCCGGTGGAAATGGGCTGGCGTCTCTGTGCTCTGGCGGTCATGTGGCTAACCTGCGCTGGAAGAGTTCACGGAAGACCGGGTAGATATCGCCGGCCGATACCAACTGTTGCTGGGCAAAGGTGTCTGGGAATGCATCGCCGATGCGCTCGTATTCGTACCATAGCGCCTGGTGCTCACGCGGGGTGATCTCCACATACGTGTAGTACTGCACATGGGGCATGATCTGCTTGGTCAGGATATCCCGGCAGATAGGTGAATCGTCATTCCAGTTGTCGCCATCCGACGCCTGGGCGGCGTAGATGTTCCAATCACTGGCCGGGTAGCGCTCGGCCATGATCTCCTGCATCAGCTTGAGTGCGCTGGAGACGATGGTGCCGCCCGTTTCGCGACTGTAGAAAAATTCTTCTTCATCCACTTCGCGTGCGCTGGTGTGGTGGCGGATGAACACGACCTCGATACGGTCGTAGTTACGTTTCAGGAACAGGTACAAAAGAATGAAAAAGCGCTTGGCGATATCCTTGGTGGCTTGAGTCATGGAGCCGGAGACATCCATCAGGCAGAACATCACGGCTTTGGAGCTGGGGTTGGGCTGCTTGATCAGCAGGTTGTACTTGAGGTCGAACGTATCGAGGAAGGGCAGGCGGTTGATGCGCGCCTTGAGGCGGACGATTTCCTGCTCGACCTCCTGGATATCAGTGAAATTGTCAGGCTCCTCCACCCGCAGGCGTTCGAGCTCCTTTTGCGCCTCGCGCAGCAGGGCACGGCTGCTGCCGGTCAGGGCAATGCGCCGGGCATGGGCCGAACGCAGTGTGCGCACGATGTTGATGCGTGAGGGGTTGCCTTCACTGGCCACGCCTGCGCGCACAGTTTTGAAGGTGTCGGCCCCGGTGATGTGACGTTTGACGAGGTTCGGCAGCTCCAGGTCTTCGAACATGAATTCCAGAAACTCTTCCTGGGTGATCTGGAAGACGAAGTCGTCCATGCCGTCACCTGAGTTGCCGGCTTTGCCCCGGCCACCCCCGCCGCCGCCGCCCTGAGGCCGGGCGATGTGTTCACCGGCGGTGAATTCCTTGTTGCCAGGGTGCACGATGGTCTGCTTGCCACCACGCCCGTGGTGCAGCACCGGTTCATCGATATCGCGCCCCGGAATGCTGATCTGTTCGCCGTGCTCCATGTCCATGATCGAGCGGCGGCTAACCGCCTCTTCGACGGCTTTCTTGATGTGATCGCGGTACCGCCGCAAGAAACGCTGGCGGTTGACCGTGCTCTTGTTCTTGCCGTTCAGGCGTCGGTCGATAACGTAGCTCATGGTCCCTCCGGTAACTGGATGCAGCGCGGAGCTACAAGCCCGCGAGCTACAAGCCTCAAGCTTCAAGCTGCAAGAAAGAGCAGACAGCGCCGCTGCAAGCTATTGCGTCGGTACTGAACCGTACGGGGAACAGCTTGCAGCTTGCCGCTTTCAGCTTGGCGCTTTATTGCGATTTCCTTACACGCAGGTACCATTCCGACAGCAGGCGGACCTGCTTGTCGGTGTAGCCACGCTCCACCATCCGCGTGACGAAATCGTTGTGTTTCTGTTGGTCCTCCTTGCTGGCCTTGGCATTGAAGCTGATGACGGGCAGCAGATCCTCGGTGTTGGAGAACATTTTCTTCTCGATCACCACCCGCAGCTTTTCATAGCTGAGCCAGCTCGGGTTCTTGCCGTTGTTATTGGCGCGGGCGCGCAGCACGAAGTTGACGATCTCGTTGCGGAAGTCCTTCGGGTTGCTGATGCCGGCAGGTTTCTCGATTTTTTCCAGTTCCTCGTTAAGGGCGATACGGTTGAGGATTTCACCGGTTTCCGGGTCGCGGTACTCCTGGTCCTGGATCCAGAAGTCGGCGTAGAGCACATAGCGGTCGAAGATGTTCTGCCCATATTCGCTGTACGACTCCAGGTAGGCCGTCTGGATTTCCTTGCCAATGAACTCGATATAGCGAGGGGCCAGGTATTCCTTCAGGTAACGCAGGTAGCGCTCACGCACTTCGGCGGGGAACTGTTCCTGTTCGATCTGCTGTTCCAGCACATACAACAGGTGTACCGGGTTGGCGGCCACTTCGTGCGGGTCAAAGTTGAAGACCTTGGACAGGATCTTGAAGGCAAACCGGGTGGACAGGCCGTTCATGCCCTCGTCGACACCGGCCGAATCGCGGTACTCCTGAATGGACTTGGCCTTGGGGTCGGTGTCCTTGAGGTTTTCACCGTCGTACACGCGCATCTTGGAGTAGATGTTCGAGTTGTCCGGTTCCTTGAGGCGGGAAAGTACGGTGAACTGGGCGAGCATCTTCAAGGTGTCGGGTGCGCAGTGGGCCTTGGACAGCGAGCTGTTGACCAGCAACTTGTCGTAGATCCTGATCTCATCGCTGACGCGCAGGCAATACGGCACCTTGACGATGTAGATACGGTCGATGAAGGCCTCGTTGTTCTTGTTGTTGCGGAACGTGTGCCACTCCGATTCGTTGGAGTGGGCCAGCAGAATGCCGGAGTAGGGGATCGCCCCCAGGCCTTCGGTACTGTTGTAGTTGCCTTCCTGGGTAGCGGTAAGCAGGGGGTGCAGCACCTTGATCGGTGCCTTGAACATTTCCACAAACTCCATCAGGCCCTGGTTGGCCCGGCACAGCGCGCCCGAGTAGCTGTAGGCATCGGCGTCGTTCTGCGGGAATTCCTCGAGCTTGCGGATATCCACCTTACCCACCAGCGCAGAGATATCCTGGTTGTTCTCATCGCCCGGTTCGGTCTTGGCGATGGCGATCTGGTTGAGGATAGAGGGGTACAGCTTGACCACCTTGAACTTGCTGATGTCGCCGCCAAACTCCTGCAGGCGCTTGGTGGCCCAGGGGGACATGATGGTGCTCAGGTATCGCCGCGAGATGCCGTACTCTTCCTCGAGAATGGCCCCGTCTTCGGTGGCGTTGAACAGCCCCAGAGGGGATTCGAATACAGGCGACCCCTTGATGGCATAGAACGGTACTCGCTCCATCAGCTGCTTGAGCTTTTCGGCCAGGGACGATTTACCGCCGCCAACCGGGCCCAACAGGTAGAGGATCTGTTTCTTCTCCTCCAGGCCCTGGGCGGCGTGGCGGAAGTAAGAGACGATCTGGTCGATGCACTCTTCCATGCCATGGAAGTCGGCAAAGGCCGGGTAGCGTCGAATGACTTTGTTGGAAAATATACGCGACAGCCTGGAGTTGGCAGAGGTGTCGATCAGCTCGGGTTCACCGATTGCCAGCAACAGGCGTTCGGCCGCTGATGCGTAGGCACTGCGATCCTCTTTGCACAGCTCGAGGTACTCCTGCAGCGAGAGTTCTTCCTGGCGCGTGGACTCGAAGCGTTGTTGGAAGTGGCTAAAAATACTCATGACGTCACCTCGCTCGATACGTAGAGACGACGCCGGATCAGTCAGCTGATGCTGGCATGCAACCGAATTTCCCCGGCTGCTGTGTACCCCCCAGAACACCCTGTAACGCTACCGATGACCCGCACGCCGGTGTACCGGCTCTCCCCTTTTTCCGGATGGCCTGAGCTTAAGAATAGTTGGTTATCGGCAAGGTCAAGGGCGGGGCAGGCAGAAGTTGCGAACGACCGTTCGTCAGATTAGGCGCCAGCCCGCACGGGGCGCGGGCTGCAGTCACTATGAAAAAATTATTCAGCGGTGCCCTGGGCAGTTTCTGCAGGGAAGGTGGCACGCCACAGCTCAAAACCGCCGTCGATGCTGTACACGTCTGAAAAGCCCTGGTTCACCAGGTAGGCCGCAGCGCTCTGGCTGGAGTTGCCGTGGTAGCACACCACCAACGTTGGGGCGTCGAGGTCGGCGCTGCGGATGAAATCCGGGACCGAATGGTTGTCCAGGTGCCGGGCACCGCTGATATGGCCGGCGGCGAATGCCTGCGGGTCGCGAATGTCCACCACTACCGCACCTGCCTGCTTGAGCGTCAGGGCCTGCTCGGGGGGGATGCGTTTGAATTCGCTCATGATTACTGCTTCCTTCATGTCTGATCGTTCAGTGTAGTTGGGTGCGCCGCTGAGCGCAGGGTGCCGCCTTCGCCACAGTCGCAATGGTGATATTCGCCACTGTCGACGTTGTACAGGGTCATGGCGCCACCCCAGACGCAACCGGTGTCCAGCGCAATGACGCCAGGTTCGTCGACCTGGCCCTGCAAGGCGGCCCAGTGGCCAAAGATGATCTTCACGTGGCGCGAGCGCCGGCCCTTGTGGGCATACCAGGGTTTGAAGCCCTTGGGTGCTGTTTCCAGGCCTTCCTTGCTCTTGAGGTCCAGCTTGCCCTCGGCGGTGCAGAAGCGCATGCGTGTGAGGCAGTTGGTGATCACCCTCAGGCGTTCGACACCCGCAAGGTTCTTGCTCCACTTGTTCGGCTCGTTGCCGTACATGCCGTCCAGGTAAAGCTGCAGGCGGTTATCATCGCGCAGCACTGCTTCCACCTCTGCCGCCAACTCAAGGGCTTTGCCCAGCGTCCACTGCGGGGGGATGCCCGCATGAACCAGCGCGATGCCGCGTGCTTCATCGTAATGCAGCAGCTTTTGCTGGCGCAGCCAGTCGAACAGCTGATCGGCATCCGGCGCCTCGATGACCTCACGCAGCGTGTCGCTTTTTTTCAAGCGCTCGACGTTGTGCCATGCGGCCAGCAGGTGCAGGTCATGGTTGCCGAGTACGCACACCAGCGACTCGCGCATGGCGTACAGAAAGCGCAAGGTTTCGAGTGATTCCGGGCCGCGGTTCACCAGGTCGCCCACCAGCCACAGGCGGTCCACACTCGGGTTGAATTTCACTCGGTCCAACAGGCATTTGAGCGGTTGCAGGCAGCCTTGCAGATCGCCGACGGCATAGGTAGCCATCAGTGCAATGCCCCGGGTACGGCCAAGCGGAAAGGCGCGATGGTGGCATCGAAACGTTTGCCGTCTTCGGCGAACATCTGGTAACTGCCCTGCATGGTGCCGACGCGGGTGGTGATCACCGCGCCGCTGCTGTAGGTATGGCTCTGGCCCGGGTCGATGTTGGGTTGCTGCCCGACCACGCCGGCGCCGCGGACTTCCTCCACTTCACCATCACCATTGGTGATCAGCCAGTGGCGTGACAGCAGCTTGGCTTTGAGTGAGCCGTTGTTCTGCACCGTAATGGTGTAGGCGAAGGCGAAACGGCTGTTATCCGGGTCGGATTGTTCTTTGAGATAACGGGTCACGACGCTGACGTCGATCTGATAGCGGGGGTCGGTCATGCAAGGGCCTTGGGCGAACTGACGCAATGATGCAGTCTAGGCCATTGATGGTGCGCAGGGCCAGCACTGGCCCTGCGCCGCCCGGCATGCGGATTGAGCAGATGCCCAACGGTCGCGCTGAGGTCAGGCTTGCTGGTCTGCCAATTGGTCAGCCAGGCGCACGAAGGCTGCCAGGTCAAGCTGCTCGGGCCGCAGGCTGCCGTCCACACCAGCCGCTTCGATGGCCTGGCTGTCGAGCAGGCCTTTCATGGTGTTGCGCAGGGTTTTACGGCGCTGGTTGAACGCTTCGCGTACCACCTGCTCCAGCAGGCGTGCATCCTTCGCCGGGTGTGGCAGCACTTCGTGGGGTACCAGACGCACAATGGCGGAGTCCACCTTGGGCGGCGGGTTGAAGGCGCCTGGGCCAACGTTGAACAGGTGTTCGACCCGGCAGTGGTACTGCACCATGATCGACAGGCGGCCCCAATCGCCACCGCCGGGGCCTGCAGCCATGCGCTCGACCACTTCCTTTTGCAGCATGAAATGCATGTCGCGGATCAGCCCGGCATGGCTGAGCAAATGGAAGATCAGGGGCGTCGAGATGTTGTAGGGCAGGTTGCCGACCACTTTCAGGCTGCGTGGGGGGACGCCCAGCTGGTTGAAGTCGAACTTCAGGGCGTCGCCCTGGTGCAGGCGGAAGTTGCCGCGATCTGCGAACTTGTGCTGCAGGATCGGCACAAGGTCCTTGTCCAGTTCAACCACGTCCAGTTGCGCGCCACTGCCCAGCAGCCCCTCGGTGAGGGCGCCCTGGCCCGGGCCGATTTCCAGCAGGTGCTCGCCAGCCTTGGCGTTGATAGCCCGCAGGATGCGGTCGATAATGCCTGCGTCGTGCAGGAAGTTCTGACCGAAGCGCTTGCGCGCCCGGTGTTGGTATTGCTCGTTCATGGTCGGTTCTCGGCCATCTGGTAGGCAGTTTGCAGCGCAACGCGCAGGCTGCCGGTGTCGATGTTGCCGGTGCCAGCGAGGTCCAGGGCAGTGCCGTGGTCAACCGAGGTACGGATGATGGGCAGCCCCAGGGTCACGTTGACCGCCGCACCAAAGCCCTTGTACTTGAGTACGGGCAGGCCCTGGTCGTGATACATCGCCAGCACCGCATCGCAGTGCTCCAGATATTTGGGGGTAAACAGGGTATCGGCTGGCAATGGCCCGCGCAGGTCCATGCCTTCGGCGCGCAGGCGGGCCAGGGCTGGCTCGATAATGTCGATTTCCTCGCGGCCCAGATGGCCACCTTCACCCGCATGGGGGTTGAGGCCGCATACCAGGATGCGAGGGTGGGGGATGCCGAACTTGTTACGCATGTCTGCATGCAGGATGCGTGTAACCCGCTCAAGACGCTCGGCGGTGATGGCGTCGGCGATATCGCGCAGGGGCAGGTGGGTGGTCACCAGGGCAACGCGCAGGCCATGGGTGGCCAGCATCATCACCACCTGCTCGGTGTGGGTCAGTTCGGCCAGAAACTCAGTGTGCCCAGAGAAGGCGATGCCACTTTCGTTGATGACGCCCTTGTGCACCGGCGCGGTGATCATGCCGGCAAAGTGTTGGTCCAGGCAGCCCTGGCCGGCGCGGGTGAGGGTTTGCAGGACGAACGCGGCGTTGGCGTTGTTCAGTTGGCCCGCCACTACCGGGGCCGCCAGTGGCGTGTCCCACACATAGAGACTGCCCGCTGGCGCGGGCCGGTCAGGCCACTGCTGTGGCCCTACTGGCAGCAGGTCGACCGCCAGCCCCAGCTGGGTGGCCCGCTCGGCGAGCAGGTCACGGCTGGTGATGGCAATCAGGGGGTGGGGCTGGGCGTCTGCGGCGAGCAGCAGGCACAGGTCGGGGCCTATGCCCGCTGGCTCGCCGGGGGTGACGGCGAAGCGCAGTGGCTTCACTGGGCGGCCTGGTCAGCGCCAGGCAGCTTGATTTCAACGTAGGCTTCGTCGCGAATCTGGCGCAGCCAGGTTTGCAGCTCTTCGTCGTACTTGCGGTTACGCAAAACGGTCATGGCCTGCTGCTCGCGTGCCTGTTCGGTGCTGTCGGTGGCACGACGGCCCAGCACTTCCATGACATGCCAGCCGTACTGGGTCTTGAACGGTTTGGTCACTACGCCTTGCTGGGCGTTGGCCATCTGCTCGCGGAACTCCGGTACCAGGCTGTTCGGGTCAACCCAGTTGAGGTCGCCGCCGTTGAGCGCCGAGCCCGGGTCTTCCGAGAAGCTCTTGGCCAGGGTGGCAAAGTCTTCGCCGTTGTTGATGCGTTCGTAGATCTTCTCGGCCAGTTGTTCGGTGGCCGCTTCGCTGCGCACCTCACTTGGCTTGATCAGAATGTGACGCACGTGCACTTCATCACGCAGCACGTTCTGGCTGCCACCGCGTTTTTCCTCGAGCTTGAGGATGATGAAGCCATTGGGGATGCGGATGGGCTGGGTGATATCACCCACTGCCATGCTGCTCAGCATCTTGGCGAAGTCCGGTGGCAGTTGCCCGGCATTGCGCCAGCCCATTTCGCCGCCTTCCAGTGCGTTCTCGCTGGCGGAGCGGGCAATGGCCATCTGGCCGAAGTCCGCGCCCTGCTTGAGCTGCTGGTACACATCGCCGACCTGACGGGCGGCTGCCTGGATGGCCTGGGAGTTGGCCGCTTCCGGGGTGGGGATGAGGATGTTGGCCAGGCGGTACTCTTCGGACATCTGCATCTTGCCCAGGTCCGAATTCAGGAAGTTTTTCACCTCCTGCTCGGAAACCTGAATGCGCTCGGCCACACGGCGCTGGCGCACGCGGCTGATGATCATCTCGCGCTTGACCTGTTCACGGGCGTCGTCAAACGACAGGCCGTCGTGGGCCAGGGCCGCACGGAACTGGTCCAGCGACATGCCATTGCGCTGGGCAATGGTGCCGATGGCCTGGTTGAGTTCCTCGTCAGTGATGCGGATACCGGAACGCTCGCCGATCTGCAATTGCAGGTTCTCGACGATCAGGCGTTCCAGTACCTGCTGTTCCAGAGCGCCGGAGGGCGGCACGCCGCCGCCGCGCTTGGCGATGGTTTGCTGGACCTCGCGGACACGCTGGTCCAGCTGGCTTTGCATCACCACGTCGTTGTCAACGATGGCTACCACACGATCAAGCGGCTGCACCGCAGCATGTACTGCGCCACTCAGCAAAGCGACGCCCAGCAGCACTGGGCGCAGTCGATCAATAAGCTTGGTCTTCACGTTCACGATAACCTTGAATGCCTTTGTCGAGGAAAGATTCGACCTTGTTGCCAACCACGCCGCCCAGACCTTTCAGGACGATCTGGAGGAATACACCATGGTCGCCTTTTTCGTTCTGCGGCAATGCCTGGCTGTAGTCGTCGAAGTCGAGCCAGTAGCGGTTGATCAGGCGCAGTTTCCAGCAGCAGTTGTCATATTCGAAACCGCCCATGGCTTCCAGGGTACGGTTGCGGTTGTAATCATGCTGCCAGCGAGCGATGACGCTCCACTGCGGGACGATCGGCCAGATGACCGAGAAGTCATGCTGCTGGATCTTGTAGTAGTCCTTGATGTAGTTCGGGCTACCCGGGGTGCCGTAGTCGCCGCCCCCCACCTTCCACGTGCCGGTGGTCGAGTCGTAGGCGATGGTGTCGTTACGGTAGCGATAACCCAGGTTGACCACTTTGTTCGGGTTATCTTCAGGCTGGTAGTGGAACATTGCGCTGCCCGAGCGGGTGCTGCGGCTGTCCGGGTCCCAGTTGAAGTCCGAATTGAAGCGCCAGTCGCGGTTGAAGTAGTAGTTGTATACCAGTGCATACGGCGACACATCGGACTGTGAATCTTTACGGTCGCGATAGTCGAGGCCCGGCAACTGGACCTTGCGGTCCTTGAAGTAGTAGGCCTGGCCGATGCTGAAGTTCTGGCGCTCGAAGCCGTTGTCTTCGACCCAACGGGTGGTCACGCCCAGCGAGAGCTTGTTCTCGTCGCCGATGCGGTCGGTACCGCTGAAACGGTTGTCACGGAACAGCGAGTCGTAGCTGAACAGCGTTTCGCCGGTATCGAACAGCGGTATGTCTTTCTGATCCTTATAAGGAACGTTCAGGTAATACAGGCGCGGTTCGAGGGTCTGCTTGTAGCTAGTGCCGAATAGCGAGGTGTTGCGGTCGAAATACAGACCGCTGTCCACGCTGAAGATCGGTACGCTGCGGTTGACGGAGCTGCTATAGCTGCCGTAAGCACCAGGATTGCTGGCAGCAAGTGATGCAGCCTGATCTTTGCCTTGGCTATCCAGGTCAAGATCGTACTGGGTATAGGCATACTTCAGCTTCGGTGTCAGGTAGCCGTAGCTGGCCTGCATCGGGTAGCTGATCGATGGTGCCACGTTCAGTCGTGTACCGTTGGCGCGCTGGATCCCGGAAATATTTTCGTCAAGTCGCTGGCCGTTGGCGCCTGCGGTCAGGTCGAGGTTGCCATCCTTGTCGAACACCGGGCCTTTCTTCAAGTCACGCTCGAAACGCACCGCTTCGGTTTCATACGCCATGTTCAGCCCGCCCGGCTGATAAGGCAGCACACCATTAAAGGTGATCTGCGGCAGGCGGTCGTACGGCGTGATCTGCGAAATGGTGGCCGCCTCGTAGGCGTGCACGTTCAAGCGGGCGGTGTAGCTATCGCCGCGGTAGGTGAGCGCACCTTGCTGATCGAGGAAGTCCTTGTTGTCGACACCGATCTGGTCGGACTCCAGGTCCTGGAAGTAGAACGGGTCGCTGATGTCGGTGTAGTTCACCTCGGTCATCAGGCGCTCGTCCAGGCCGCCCTTGTGCTGCCAGTTGACCATCCAGCGCTGATCCTTGTAATCAGTCTGGTCTTTGCGCTCGTCGCTCTTGTCGTTGAGGTAGGCGCCGCCGAACTGGCCTTCGCTCGAAGGGGTCAGGTAGCGGAATTCGCCTTCCATCAGCAGGCCGCGCTTGGTCATGTAGCGCGGGTACAACGTGGCATCGTAGTTGGGTGCCAGGTTGAAGTAGTACGGCGTCACCAGCATGAAGCCAGTGTCGCTGCTGGTGCTGAACGATGGCGGCAGGAAGCCGGACTGGCGACGGTCGTCGATCGGGAAGTAGATATACGGTGTGTAGAACACCGGGAAATCCTTGACCCGGAGGGTGACGTTGGTCGCGGTACCGAAACCGGTGGCCGGGTTCAGGGTGATGTTGTTGCCCTTGAGCTGCCAGGCGTTGCTGCCCGGTTCACAGGTGGTGTACGTACCATCCTTGAGGCGGATGATCGCGTTTTCACCGCGTTTGGCGTAAAGGGCACTGCCGCGAATGTGCGACTTGTGCATCACGTATTCGGCGTTGTCGACCTGGGCTTCGCCGGTGTCGAGCTGGATTTGTGCCTGGTCACCCACCACCAGCGAACCGTTGTCGCGGATCTTGACGTTGCCCTTGAGCTCGCCACGGTTTTCGGTCTGGTACAGGTTGGCCTCGTCGGCCTCGGCCTGCATGCTGCCCTGGCGCATTACCACGTTGCCGGCGAGGGTAGCGATCTGCTGCTCCTGCTGGTACTTGGACACCTTGGCGTTGATGTAGGTAGGCGACTCGTCCTTGGGCGTGGTGTCGGCCATGCCTGGGCGGGTTGGCTCGATATAGGCGCCACCGCAATACGGGCCGGTTTCGGCCAGCTGAGCAGCAGTGAGCTTGTCACGCGGGACCCAGTCCAGGTGGCTGTAGTCTTCGCTGCGCGACTTCAGGCCGCGGCCCTTGGCCTCGGTAACCAGCGTCGGGCGGTCGGCGGCTTGCGCCTCGCCGGCGGCTTCGCCACCCGAGCCGGTGCCGGCGCTGACGGCAGCACCCTCGTGCACCGGCCGTGGCGGCAGGTTGTTGACCTGAGCCTTGGGCTTGCAGTCCCAACCACCGGAGGCGGACACTTGGCAGTCGAATTGTTCGGCTGCCACGACGTGCGACATGGCTAGAGGTTGCAGGGCCAGCAGACCGCCGGTGACCAGCAACGGAAACTTTCTACGAAACGCGGGGGATTTCAATGCCATCTTATTAGTCCGGGCTTCCTGCGTGCCATCTGCCCGCGTGTGGGGCCGCACGCCTCTCGATGGTCTGAAAAAGATGCTGGATAATAAAGCATGACCCGCTTGACGGCTAGGGCCGTCGGAGACCCTTGTAATGCCTGAACACGATGTACGCCTGCAACAACTGACGGTGTGGCTCCACGAGCAGCTCGAGGATCTTTTCCGCAACAACGCCTGGGGCGAGGTGCCAGCAGGCAGCCTGACCCCAGCCAGCAGTGATGCCAGCTTCCGCCGCTACTTCCGCTGGGAAGGCGCAGGGCACAGTTTTGTGGTGATGGATGCCCCGCCCCCGCAGGAAGATTGTCGACCGTTCGTCGCCATCGACCACCTGCTCGCCAGTGGTGGGGTGCACGTGCCACTCATTCACGCCCAGGACCTGGAGCGAGGCTTCCTGCTGCTGGGCGACATGGGCCGCCAGACCTACCTGGACATCATCGATGCCGACAATGCCGACGCCTTGTTCGCCGATGCCATCGACGCACTGCTGGCCGTGCAGCGCCTGCCGATGGAGGCTGCACTGCCCAGCTACGACGAAGCCTTGCTGCGCCGTGAGGTCGAGCTGTTCCCCCAGTGGTATGTGGGCCACGAGCTTGGCCGGGCCTTCGATGAACAGCAGGCCGCTGCCTGGCAGCGCTGCAGCCAACTGCTGATCGACAGCGCCCTGGCGCAGCCCAAGGTGCTGGTGCACCGCGACTACATGCCGCGCAACCTGATGCAAAGCACGCCAAACCCAGGGGTGCTGGACTTCCAGGATGCCGTGTATGGCCCTGTCACCTACGACATCACTTGCCTGTTCAAGGATGCCTTCGTCAGCTGGCCGCAGGCCCGCGTTAAGGGCTGGCTGCGTGACTACTGGCAAAAGGCCAAGGCCGCCGGCATTCCGGTACAGGCCGATTTCGACACCTTCCACCGTGCCAGCGACCTGATGGGCGTGCAGCGCCATCTGAAAGTGATCGGCATTTTTGCCCGCATCTGCCACCGCGATGGCAAGCCACGTTACCTGGGCGATGTACCGCGCTTTTTCGCCTATATAGAAGAGGTGATCACCCGCCGCCCCGAACTGGCCGAGCTGGGTGAGTTGATCGCCGGGCTACAGGCGGGGGCACGTGCATGAAAGCCATGATTCTGGCGGCAGGCAAGGGCGAGCGCATGCGCCCCTTGACCCTGCACACGCCCAAGCCGCTGGTGCCGCTTGCCGGGCGGCCATTGATCGAATACCACCTGCAGGCGCTGGCCGCTGCGGGCATTACCGATGTGGTGATCAACCATGCCTGGCTCGGCCAGCAGATCGAACGCCACCTGGGTGATGGCAGCCGCTTTGGCCTGCGTATCCGCTATTCCGCCGAGGGCGAGCCCCTTGAGACAGGTGGCGGTATTTTCAAGGCGTTGCCTTTGCTGGGCGATGAACCCTTCGTGCTGGTAAACGGTGATATCTGGACCGATTACGATTTTTCCCGGTTGCAGTGCCCGCTGCAGGGCCTGGCCCATCTGGTGCTGGTGGACAACCCCAGCCATCACGGCCACGGCGATTTTCGCCTGGTCGACGGCCAGGTCCTCGACGGGGATAACGCCCCAGGCACCCTGACCTTCAGCGGCATTTCCCTGCTGCACCCATCACTGTTCGACGGTTGCCAGCCTGGCGCATTCAAGCTCGCGCCACTGCTGCGCCAGGCCATGGCTGCCGGCAAGGTCAGCGGTGAGCGCCATGCTGGCCGATGGGTGGACGTGGGCACCCTGGAGCGCCTGGCCGAGGCCGAGCGCCTGCTTGGCGAGCACGCCTGACATGTGGTGGCCTGGTACGTTGATTGGCGCCGGTGCCGGCTTTGCCATCGCCAGCATTCCTGGTGCCCTGCTGGGGGCCTTGCTCGGCCAGGTGATGGACCGCCATATGCGCCTGCAAGGGTGGGAAGATGTGCGTGAACGCCTCGGCGGGCGGCCTGCGCTGCGTGACGAGGAACTGCTGTTTGTCTTGCTGGGGCGCCTGGCCAAGTGTGACGGCCGTGTCGCCGAGCAGCATATCCAGCAGGCCCGGCAGGAGATGGTGCGCCTGAACCTGGACGAGCCTGCGCGCCTGCGGGCAATCGAGGCGTTCAACCGCGGCAAGGCCGGCAAGGATCGGCTGGGCGCCTACTTGCGTCGCATCCGCCAGCAGCCGCATGCGGCGGAAGGTACCATGCGCGCCAGCTGGCGCATGGTCTGGGCTGACGGCAGGATGGGCAACAAGGAGCGTGAACTGCTGCTGGACTGGGGGCACAAGCTGGGCATGAGCCGCCGGCAGGTGCAGGCAATGTCGCAAGAGTACGAGCCGCGCAAAACCGCTGGCATGGCGGGCGTGGGCATGACCTATGCGGCAGCGATGCGCTTGCTGGCGGTAGAGGCCGATACCGACGGCGCCGCGATCAAGCAGGCCTATCGCCGCCTGGTAAGCCGCCACCACCCGGACAAGCTGGCTGGCACGGGGGCCAGCGAGGCGCAGCTGCGCGAAGCCACCGAGCGCACCCGCGAGTTGCACCAGGCCTATGCGATGATCCGCAAGCGGCGCGGTATTTGAAGCGTCACCCTTGCGGGCTCATCCAGCCCCGCACCCGGCGGAACAACTGCTCCTGCTCCGCAGTCTGGTTGCCTGGCATGGCGATCAGCGACAGCTGGCGATACTGGCTGTCCTTTTGCCGCTTGCTGGCTTGCAGGCGCTGCGCGGCTGCGGCACGGTCGGCGCTGCGGGTGGCATAGTAGATGTCAGCCGTTGGTACTTTCAGCGTTGGCGCCAGGCTCTCCAGGTCATGCTCGACCCGTGCCGGGGTCTGCGCGGCCACCATCACCAGCTTTTGTACCTGCGGGGGCTGCCGCTCGCTGAGGTAGCGGGCGGCCCAGTAGGCGCCGCTGCCATGGCCGATCAGCACGATGCTGCGGGCGTTGTGCTGTTGGGCGAAGGCAACGGCCGCGTCCAGGCGGGCAAAGATGCGCTCGGCATCGGCGGGGTCGGCCTGCTGGTCGGCTACTTCGGCATCGGTACCTTGTGCAGTGTCCGGGTCGGCTGCGGTGGCCTGGGCGACGTTGGCATTGGCGTCGGCCGGCTCATCCTTGACGGGGGCACGCTGGCCGTTCTGGCTGGCGGGCACCTCGGCTGGTTTGTCCTCGACCCGGGCTTGGGGGCTGTCTATCAACAGGTCCGGCAGGCTGACGCTCAAGCTGTGCCAGCCCACATCCGGGAATTTCTGCCGCAGTGGCCCGACCGCTCGGGGCCAATCTGCGGTTTCGCCTGCCCCGGGCACAATGATCACTGCCCCTTTCGGGTCGGCGTCGTTGGCGGGTTTCCACAGGGCCAGGAAGCTGTCGGTGCCGGCCTGCAAGGTTTCCTGTTCTGCCTTGGGCACCAGGCGCTCCAGGGCCTGGGCATCCTCCTGGCTACGCTCCAGCAAGGGCGGGCGAACCGCTTCAGTGCCGGTTGCCTCGGTGGCGGCGGCAGGTTTTTCGGCATCCGCTGCCAGCGCAGCCAGTGGAAGAATCGAGGCAAGGCAGCACATTGCCAGCGTCGTGCGATAGAGTGTGGACATGTATCAACCCAAGGCCTGAATGATTTCTGCAGCGTAATGGTATTTGGCCGGGACGGCCATGCGCGATGGCCGCCTCGCCTGGAAGAGCCTGTAGATGAACCGAATGCGTCGCCTGTTGGTGATTGGCTGCCTGTGGCTCCCCCTGATTGCGCTGGCCAGGCCAGAGCCCGTGCCCACCGTTGCGCTGGAGCCTGCCCAGCAGCAGTGGCTGGACAGCCATCGCAGCTTGCGGGTGGGCCTGGTGCTGCAGGCGCCATACGCCCAGTTCGACCGGCGCCTGCAGCAACTGTACGGGGCCAACGTGGAATTGGTGAGTAGCCTTGCCCAGGCCCTGCGCCTGGACCTTACCTGGCGAAACTTCCCGGACCAGGCCAGCCTGGAGCACGCCTTGCAGGCGGGCGAGATCGACTTTGCCCCGGGCCTTACGCAAACCCCGGCCAGCCTGCGCCTGTGGCTGTTCAGTGACCCGTACATGCGCGTGCCACAACTGATCGTTGGGCCGCGCAATGGCGCCATGGCGGTCGAGCTTGAAAAACTCGATGCCGCGCAGCGGGTGGTGGTGCGCATGCCCAGCCAGTTGGCGACCTACCTGCGGGGCAACTACGGGAACCTGAACCTGCAAGGGGTGCCTGATGAGCGAGAGGCTCTGCAACTGTTGGTGAGCGGGCAGGCCAGCTTTGCCGTGATGGATGAAGCACAGCTGAGCCGGTTGTCACGTGAAAGTGAGTTTGGTGAGCTGGCAGTGGTGGGGGATATCGGCCTGCCGCAGTTGCTGCGCATCGGTTCGAGGCAGGACTGGCCGCTGCTGGCCGATGTGCTCGAACGTGGCTTGCAGGCGTTGCCTGCCAAGCAGCTCGAGCAGTTGCACCAGCGCTGGCTGCAGCCCCGGTACCCCCGCCTGAGCGAGTCGCCCGGGTTCTGGCAGAACCTGGCCTTGCTGCTGGGCATGTTGCTGCTGGGTGCCCTGGCCACCCTGATGTGGCAGCGCCGGCAGCAGCGCGAACTTGAGCGTAGCCTGCTGACTACCCGGGAACGTCTGCAGGAGCGGCATGCACGCGATGAAGCTGCGCGGCTGAGCCAGTTCGCGATCGATCAGAGCACGGTTGGCACCCTCTGGGTGAACTGGGACAGCCATGTGCGCTACGCCAACCCTGCTGCCGAGCGCATGCTGGGGTATGCGCAAGGGGCGCTGCTGGACCGGCCACTGGGCGATTTCGAGCCTGGCCTGAACATGGACCGCTGGCTGGAGCTGTGGAAGCGCGCGCGCTCGGGCGAGGCGGGCATCGGGCAGTTCGAAACCCAGTGTCGGCGCGCCGATCACAGCCTGCTCCCGGTGGAGCTGTCGCTGAGCTTTCTGCGTTTTCGCGATGCCGAGTACCTGGTGGTCTACCTTGCCGATGTCACCGAGCGCCACCGGGCCATGGCCGCGCTGCGCGAGAGCGAGGCGAGGCTCAAGGGGATTGCCGGTAACGTCCCGGGCCTGGTGTTCCGCCTGGAGCGCGACCCGGCCGTTGGCGGGCTGGAGTTTCCGTACATCAGCGAGGGCAGCGAGGCGCTGGTGGGCTACACCCCCAGCGAGATCCAGCACCCGCAGATGGGGCTGCGCACCTTGGTACACCCCGACGACCGGGCCGACTACCACCACGTGCAGAACCTGGCCCTGGCCAGCGAGCAGGACTGGCAATGGCAGGGCCGCATCCTGACGCGCCAGGGCGAGCAGCGCTGGGCCGACATCAAGGCCAGTACCCGTCGCCTGGCCAATGGCCAGGTGGTGTGGGACGGGGTGGTGTGGGATATCACCCAGGGTAAGCGGGCCGAACTGGCCCTGGCACGCTCCCAGGAGCAGTTGCGTGAACTGTCCGCGCACCTGGAGAGCGTGCGTGAGGAAGAAAAAGCCCGCATCGCCCGGGAGGTGCATGACGAGCTGGGGCAGATGCTGACGGTGTTGAAGCTGGAGGTGTCGATGTGCGAGCTGGCGTTTGCCGAACTCGACCCTGCCCTCAATGAGCGCCTGGCCACTATGAAACGGCTGATCAGCCAGCTGTTCCAGCTGGTACGCGATGTGGCCACGGCCCTGCGCCCACCGATTCTGGATGCAGGCATCGCGTCGGCCATCGAGTGGCAGGCGCGGCGCTTCGAGGCGCGCACGCAGATCCCGTGCCTGGTGCAGGTGCCCGATAATCTGCCAGCATTGAGCGATGCCAAAGCAACGGGCCTGTTCCGTATTCTTCAGGAAGCGCTGACCAATGTGATGCGCCACGCCAACGCCCACAGCGTGGAAATAGAACTGGTGCGTGAAGCGGGGCAATTGCGCATGACCGTGAGCGATGACGGGCAGGGTTTTTGTCGCGACCAGCCACGGCCCACCTCGTTTGGCCTGGTAGGCATGCGCGAGCGGGTGCTCATGCTGGGTGGCAGCATGGTGCTGCACAGTGAACCGGGCGAGGGCACCAGCCTGAGCGTGGCCATTGCGTTGGAATAGGAGAACGACCGTGATTCGAGTACTGGTGGCCGAAGACCACACCATTGTCCGCGAAGGCATCAAGCAGTTGATCGGCCTGGCCAAGGACATGCAGGTGGCGGGCGAAGCCGGCAATGGCGAGCAGTTGCTCGATACCCTCAGGCATACGCCCTGCGAAGTGGTGTTGCTGGATATCTCCATGCCGGGCGTCAATGGGCTGGAAGCCATCCCGCGCATCCGCGCACTGCAGGACCCACCGGCAATCCTGATGCTGTCGATGCATGACGAGGCGCAGATGGCGGCGCGTGCATTGAAAGCCGGGGCGGCAGGCTATGCCACCAAGGACAGCGACCCGGCGCTGTTGCTGGCGGCGATCCGCCGGGTGGCCGGGGGTGGGCGCTACATCGACCCGGCGCTGGCGGACCGCATGGTGTTCGAGGTCGGCCTGACCGAGTCTCGGCCGCTGCATACGCTGTTGTCGGAGCGGGAGTTTTCAGTGTTCGAGCGCCTGGCCCAGGGCGCTAACGTCAACGACATTGCCCAGCAACTGGCGCTGTCGAGCAAAACCATCAGCACCCACAAGGCGCGGCTGATGCAGAAGCTGAAAGTGAACTCCCTGGCGGAGTTGGTGAAGTACGCCATGGAGCACAAGCTGGTCTGATTGCGACACACAGGTTGCGCCCGCCCCCACAAGGGGTGGATGGCAGTGCTGGCCGGTGTCCCAATCGCGTCATCCTTGTAGGGCAATCCCTACACACAATCTTCCATCCGGATGATGGCATTCTCTCAGCGCGCCCGATTTCCCAGCGCTTGCCTCTCTTCTACGCTTTTGCCTACGCAGTCATCCAACAAGAAGGTGCAGGCATGAGCGAGGCGAAGTCGAACGCTGCAACCGGCGAAACGCTGGTCAGCTTCCGTGGTGTGCAGAAGAGCTACGACGGCGAATCGCTGATCGTCAAAGACCTCAACCTGGACATCCGCAAGGGCGAGTTTCTGACCCTGCTTGGCCCCTCTGGCTCAGGCAAGACCACCAGCCTGATGATGCTCGCCGGCTTCGAAACCCCTACCGCAGGTGAGATTCAGCTGGCCGGGCGCTCCATCAACAACGTGCCGCCGCACAAGCGCGACATCGGCATGGTGTTCCAGAACTACGCGCTGTTCCCGCACATGACCGTGGCCGAGAACCTGGCCTTCCCGCTGACGGTGCGCAACCTGAGCAAGACCGACATCAGCGAACGGGTCAAGCGCGTGCTCAACATGGTGCAGCTGGAGGCCTTCGCCAAGCGCTACCCCGGCCAGTTGTCCGGTGGGCAACAGCAGCGTGTGGCGCTGGCCCGGGCCCTGGTGTTCGAGCCGCAACTGGTGCTGATGGATGAGCCGCTGGGGGCGCTGGACAAGCAACTGCGTGAGCACATGCAGATGGAAATCAAGCATATCCACCAGCGCCTTGGCGTCACTGTGGTGTACGTGACCCACGACCAGGGCGAGGCGCTGACCATGTCGGACCGCGTGGCGGTGTTCCACCAGGGCCAGATCCAGCAGATCGCCGACCCTCGCACCCTGTACGAGGCGCCCTGCAACACCTTCGTCGCCAACTTCATCGGCGAGAACAACCGCATCAACGGCACCCTGCTGAGCCACGATGGCAACCGTTGCCAGGTGCAGCTGGCGCGCGGTGAGCGGGTTGAGGCGCTGGCGGTGAACGTAGGAAGCCCGGGCGAGCCGGTTACCTTGTCGATCCGCCCGGAACGCGTGCGCCTCAACGGCCACAGCGAAGCCTGCGTCAACCGCTTCTCTGGCCGGGTGGCCGAATTCATTTACCTGGGCGACCACGTGCGGGTGCGCCTGGAGGTTTGCGGCAAGGCCGATTTCTTCGTGAAGCAGCCCATTGCCGAACTCGACCCGGCCCTGGCCGTGGGCGATGTGGTACCGCTGGGCTGGGAGGTGGAGCACGCCCGTGCGCTCGACCCGGTTACCGAAGCCCAATGAAGGTTTGCTGCACCAACCCTGTACTGTGGAGAGAATAACAATGCGCAAGCAGTTGAAACTGACCGCCCTGGCCCTGGGGCTGTTCGCCGCTGGCCAGAGCATGGCTGCAGACCTGACCGTGGTGTCGTTCGGAGGCGCCAACAAGGCGGCCCAGGTGAAGGCGTTCTACGAGCCGTGGGAAAAGGCCGGTAATGGCAAGATCGTCGCCGGTGAGTACAACGGTGAAATGGCCAAGGTCAAGGCGATGGTCGACACCAAGAGCGTGTCCTGGAACCTGGTGGAAGTGGAGTCGCCGGAGCTCGCCCGTGGCTGTGACGAGGGCATGTTCGAAGAACTCGACCCTGCGCTATTCGGCAACGAAGGCGATTATGTGCCCGGCGCCATTCAGCCTTGTGGCGTGGGCTTCTTCGTTTGGTCCACGGTGCTGGCTTACAACGCCGACAAGCTCAAGACGGCCCCCACCAGCTGGGCCGATTTCTGGGACACCAAGAAATTCCCCGGCAAGCGCGGCCTGCGCAAAGGGGCCAAGTACACCCTGGAATTCGCCCTGATGGCCGACGGCGTGGCACCCAAGGACGTCTACCAGGTGCTGGGCACCAAGGAAGGGGTGGACCGCGCCTTCAAGAAACTCGACGAGCTCAAGCCCAGCATCCAGTGGTGGGAAGCCGGTGCCCAGCCACCGCAGTACCTGGCCTCGGGTGACGTGGTCATGAGCTCGGCCTACAACGGGCGCATTGCCGCCGTGCAAAAAGAAAGCAACCTCAAGGTGGTGTGGAACGGCGGTATCTACGACTTTGATGCCTGGGCCATTCCGAAGGGCGCCAAGGATATCGAGCAGGCCAAGAAGTTCATCGCCTTCAGCGTGCAGCCGCCGCAGCAGAAGACCTACTCCGAGAACATCGCCTACGGGCCGGCGAATTCCAAGGCTGTGGAGTTGCTGTCCGAAGATGTGAAGAAAGACATGCCGACCACGCCTGAGAACATTGCCAACCAGGTGCAGATCGACGTGGCCTTCTGGGCCGACAACAGCGAGCAGCTGGAGCAACGCTTCAACGCCTGGGCGGCGAAGAAGTAAACGCCCAGCGTAAGGGGGCCGCGGTGCGGCCCCATTTTCAGTTCGTATCGCGGAGTTTGCCATGGCCATCGCAGTGCCCCTCAAAGAAGGCGCAGGTTCAAATCTCAAGCAGCGCCTCAAGCGCGCCGAGCGGGTCAACCGCTGGAAGGCGCAGGCGTTGATCGCGCCGCTGGCGCTGTTTCTTCTGCTGGTGTTCCTGGTGCCTATCGGCGCGCTGCTGTTCAAGAGCGTCGGCAACCCGGAAGTAGTCAGCGGCCTGCCGCGCACAGTCGAGATCATCGGCCAGTGGGACGGCAAGAGCCTGCCCGGCGAGGACGTCTACAAGGCACTGAGCCAGGACCTGGCCGAGTCGCGCAAGAACCAGACCCTGGGCGACCTTTCCAAGCGCCTGAACATGGAGCTGGCAGGCTATCGCAGCCTGCTGGCCAAGACCGCACGCGCGCTGTCGTTTAAAAGCGAGCCTGCGTCGTACAAGGATGCACTGCAAACCCTGGACGAGCGCTGGGGCGACCCCGCCTACTGGCAGGCGATACGCCGTAACACCAGCACGGTGACCTCGTTCTACCTGCTGGCTTCGCTCGACCACCGTATCGACGACCTTGGCGAACTGGCCAAGGCCACCCCCGACCAGGCCATCTACCTGGATATCTTCACCCGCACACTGTGGATGGGGGTGGTGATCACTGCCATCTGCCTGGTGCTGGCCTACCCCCTGGCGTACCTGCTGGCCAACCTGCCGACCCGGCAGAGCAACCTGCTGATGATCCTGGTACTGCTGCCGTTCTGGACGTCGATTCTGGTGCGTGTGGCGGCGTGGATCGTGCTGCTGCAGTCGGGCGGGCTGATCAACAGTGCGCTGATGGCCATGGGCATCATTGATCAACCGTTGGAGCTGGTTTTCAACCGTACGGGTGTGTACATCTCGATGGTGCACATTCTGTTGCCGTTCATGATTCTGCCGCTGTACAGCGTGATGAAAGGCATTTCGCCCAGCTACATGCGTGCCGCCATTTCGCTGGGCTGCCACCCGTTCGCCAGTTTCTGGCGGGTGTACTTCCCGCAGACCTACGCAGGTGTAGGGGCCGGGTGCCTGCTGGTGTTCATCCTTGCCATCGGCTACTACATCACCCCGGCGCTGCTCGGCAGCCCGAACGACCAGATGGTCAGCTATTTCGTGGCCTTCTACACCAACACCAGTATCAACTGGGGCATGGCCACCGCCCTTGGCGGGCTGCTGTTGCTGGCGACCGTGCTGTTGTACCTGATCTATAGCTGGCTGGTTGGCGCCAGCCGCCTGCGCCTGAGCTGAGGAGCCTCGTCATGCTGAGCCCATACATGTCACCCGTTGAGCGGGTCTGGTTCTACAGCCTGCGCATTCTCTGCGGCCTGATCCTGTTGTTCCTGATTCTGCCTGTGCTGGTCATCGTGCCGCTGTCATTCAACAGCGGCAGTTTCCTGGTGTACCCGTTGCAGGGCTTCTCGCTGCAGTGGTACCAGGATTTCTTCGGCTCTGCCGAGTGGATGCGTGCGCTGAAGAACAGCATCATCGTTGCCCCGGCAGCCACGGCGCTGGCCATGGTGTTCGGTACGCTGGCGGCCATCGGCCTCACCCGGGGCGATTTCCCAGGCAAGTCGCTGGTGATGGCCCTGGTGATATCGCCCATGGTGGTGCCGGTGGTGATCATCGGTGTGGCCAGTTACCTGTTTTTCGCCCCGCTGGGCCTGGGTAACAGCTTCACCTCGCTGATTCTGGTACACGCCGTATTGGGTGTACCGTTCGTCATCATCACCGTGTCGGCAACCCTGCAAGGGTTCAACCACAACCTGGTGCGGGCGGCGGCCAGCCTGGGGGCATCGCCACTGCTGGCATTCCGTCGGGTGACCTTGCCGCTGATCGCCCCAGGCGTGATTTCGGGGGCGCTGTTTGCCTTTGCTACCTCGTTCGACGAGGTGGTGGTGACGCTGTTCCTGGCCGGGCCTGAGCAGGCGACTCTGCCACGGCAGATGTTCAGCGGCATACGCGAGAACCTCAGCCCCACCATCGCGGCGGCGGCCACCTTGCTGATCGCGTTCTCGGTGGTACTGCTGCTGACCCTGGAGTGGCTGCGTGGGCGCAGCGAAAAACTGAGGACCCAGCAGCCTGCCTGACCGCTGCTCGCGGTGCGCCACCTGCGGCGCATCGCGATTGATACCAGTCAGCCCTCATTCGCTTGCCTGAGTTACAATGCGCGCCACCGTGATTCTGCCAACAGGTGCGCCATGCAGCCCTACGCTATTGCCCCCTCCATTCTTTCTGCCGATTTCGCCCGTCTGGGCGAGGATGTCGACAAGGTTCTGGCTGCGGGTGCAGACATCGTCCACTTCGATGTCATGGACAACCACTATGTCCCCAACCTGACCATCGGCCCGATGGTGTGTACCGCCCTGCGCAAGTATGGCGTGACCGCGCCTATCGACGTGCACCTGATGGTCAGCCCGGTCGACCGTATCATCGGCGACTTCATCGAAGCCGGCGCCAGCTACATCACCTTCCATCCGGAAGCCTCGCAGCACATCGACCGCTCTTTGCAACTGATCAAGGATGGCGGCTGCAAGGCTGGCCTGGTGTTCAACCCGGCCACCAGCCTGGATGCCTTGAAGTATGTGATGGACAAGGTCGACATGGTGCTGCTGATGAGCGTCAACCCGGGTTTTGGCGGGCAGAAGTTCATCCCCGGCACCCTCGACAAACTGCGTGAAGCCCGTGCACTGATCGACGCCAGCGGCCGTGATATCCGCCTGGAAATCGACGGCGGGGTCAATGTGGGCAACATCCGTGAAATTGCTGCAGCAGGTGCCGATACCTTCGTCGCCGGCTCTGCCATTTTCAATGCCCCGGACTACGCACAGGTGATCGCGCAGATGCGCAGCGAACTGGCTCAGGCCCGCCCATGAGCGGCTTCGAGCAGCTGTTCCCGGGGACGCTGCCCAGGCTGGTGATGTTCGATCTGGACGGTACCCTGATCGATTCTGTGCCAGACCTGGCGGCCGCTGTCGACCGCATGCTGCTCGAACTCGGCCGCCCCCCGGCCGGCCTTGCTGCCGTGCGCCAGTGGGTGGGCAACGGTGCGCAGGTGCTGGTGCGCCGCGCCTTGGCCGGAGGCATCGATCATGCTTCGGTAGATGATGCACTGGCCGAACGGGCTCTGGCGTTGTTCATGGAGGCCTACGCCGACAGCCATGCGCTGACGCAGGTCTACCCAGGCGTAAAAGACACTCTGCGCTGGTTGAGCAAGCGCGGCGTGGAGATGGCGCTGATCACCAACAAGCCCGAGCGTTTTGTCGGGCCGCTGCTGGACCAGATGAAGATCGGCAGCTACTTCCGCTGGATCATCGGTGGCGACACCCTGCCGCAGAAGAAGCCCGACCCTGCGGCGCTGCTGTTTGTGATGCAGATGGCGGGCGTGACCGCGCGCCAGTCGCTGTTTGTTGGCGACTCGCGCAGCGACGTGCAGGCGGCCAAGGCCGCTGGCGTGCAGAGTGTTGGCCTTACCTATGGTTACAACCATGGGCGGCCGATCGGTGAAGAGTCCCCCAGCCTGGTGATCGATGACCTGCGCGCACTGCTGCCCGGTTGCGTAGACCCTGCCACTGGGATAACGTTGGCGGACCTTCAAGCCTCACACGACAGAGAGTCCCCCGTGGCGGTTACCGGCAAATTCTGGATGAAAGTCATCAAGGCCCTGGCCCGCTGGCGTTGGCGCGCCTGACTTCTGCCTGCCGGCGCGTGCCGGCCCATCCGTTTGCCCGACCATAAGCTTTATGCCACGAGGCTACTCATGACCCGCGAAGAATTCCTGCGCCTGGCTGCAGCCGGCTATAACCGCATCCCCCTGGCCTGCGAGACCCTGGCCGACTTCGACACGCCGTTGTCGATCTACCTGAAGCTGGCTGATCAGCCTAACTCCTACCTGCTTGAGTCCGTGCAGGGCGGCGAGAAGTGGGGCCGTTATTCCATGATCGGCCTGCCTTCGCGCACAGTGATGCGGGTGCACGGTTATCACGTCAGCATCCTGCAGGACGGCGTTGAGGTCGAAAGCCATGAGGTCGAAGATCCGCTGGCCTTCGTCGAGGCATTCAAGGACCGTTACAAGGTGGCCGACATTCCGGGGTTGCCGCGCTTCAATGGCGGCCTGGTGGGTTACTTCGGTTACGACTGCGTGCGCTACGTGGAAACACGCCTGGGTGCAAGCCCCAACCCGGACCCGCTGGCGGTGCCGGATATTCTGCTGATGGTGTCTGATGCGGTGGTGGTGTTCGACAACCTGGCCGGCAAGATGCACGCCATCGTGCTGGTCGACCCGGCCAATGAGCACGCCTTCGAACAGGGCAATGCCCGCTTGCAGGACTTGCTCGAAACCTTGCGCCAGCCCATCACCCCGCGCCGTGGCCTGGACTTGAGCGGCCCACCGGCGGCAGAGCCCGAGTTCCGCTCCAGCTACACCCGCGAGGATTACGAAAACGCTGTCGGGCGCATCAAGGAGTACATCCTGGCCGGCGACTGCATGCAGGTCGTGCCCTCGCAGCGTATGTCGATCGACTTCAAGGCAGCGCCCATCGACCTGTACCGCGCGCTGCGCTGCTTCAACCCAACGCCTTACATGTACTTCTTCAACTTCGGTGACTTCCACGTGGTGGGCAGCTCGCCGGAAGTGCTGGTGCGGGTCGAGGACAACCTGGTTACCGTGCGCCCCATCGCCGGCACCCGCCCGCGTGGCGCAACCGAAGACGCGGACCGCGCACTGGAAGATGACCTGCTGTCGGACGACAAGGAAATCGCCGAGCACCTGATGCTGATCGACCTGGGCCGCAATGACGTGGGCCGCGTGGCCGCCACCGGCAGCGTGCGCCTGACTGAGAAGATGGTGATCGAGCGCTACTCCAACGTGATGCACATTGTTTCCAACGTCACCGGCCAGTTGCGCGAAGGCCTCACAGCCATGGACGCGCTGCGGGCGATTTTGCCGGCAGGCACCCTGTCGGGGGCCCCGAAGATCCGGGCGATGGAAATCATTGATGAGCTGGAGCCGGTCAAGCGTGGCGTTTATGGCGGCGCAGTCGGTTATTTCGCCTGGAACGGCAACATGGACACCGCCATTGCCATCCGTACGGCGGTGATCAAGGACGGCGAACTGCATGTGCAGGCGGGCGGCGGCATCGTTGCCGACTCGGTGCCGGCACTGGAGTGGGAAGAAACCATCAACAAGCGCCGGGCGATGTTCCGCGCCGTCGCACTGGCCGAACAGAACTGACCACACGCTCGGCCTTGTAGGCGCGGGCAAAGCTCGCGATCCGCCTTCTGAAGTTCACGCAAGGCAGATCGCAGGCTACGTTCGCGGCTAGGTTAGAAGTCGACAGAAACGCCCAGGCTTAGGCCCTGCTGTTTCTGCTCGTCGCTTTTGCGCCAGTTATAGCTGCCTCGCAGGTGCACGCCTGCCACGATTTCATGGCTGACACCCAGGCCAACCCGGGTCAGGTTGCTGGCTGGGGTATACCCAGCCAAGGTGAAGTCGTTGGCAGGCAGCCCCGTCAGGTGCAGCGTCACGTCTTGCTGGTCATCTTCGAATTCGTGCTCCTGCGCCACCTCGCCAAACAACCGCGTTGTCGGCATTACCTGCAGGCTACCCTGCAAACCGACGCCCAGGCGCCGTGATGTACGGTCCTGGTCATCGAAGGCCAGCGCCGTTGAGCGACCGCTCTTCTCGTCGTAACCGCCCACCTTCACCCGTGCATAGTCGGCGCTGACGAACGGTGCCAGCTGCCAGCGGCTGCTGTCTGGGGCCAGGTTGTACCCGACGCGGCCAGACACGGCCCAGGTCTCGCCATCGGTGTTGCCCTTTTCGCTGCGGTTATGGGTACCCAGGGCGAAGGTGCGCTTGAGGTCGCCGTAGTTCAGGTGGCCGGCAGTCAATGCCGCGTCTGCCCACCAGCGGTGTTGGCGGTACTGGGCGAATGCGCTGGCCAGGTAGCTGTCCAGCGTGTAGTCAGAGTCCTGTGCCCCCGCTTTCAGCTTCTGTCGGTAGGCGCCACCGGCCAGGCCCAGGCGCCAGGCATTGTCGAGCCGGTAGCTGGCGCCCACGGTCAGGTTGTAGCCGCGGCCATCACCGCTGGCGGCGCCAGGTTGGCTACCGAAATCCAGGTCCTGGGCACCTGTGGCAACAAAGGGTTGCCACTTGCCAACGGCCTGCCAGGGCGCCTGCCACTGGTTGCGTAGTTCATCCTGATGGGCACGCACGCTGGCGTGGGCCATCTCGGGCAGCAGGGTGATCTCCCACGGGGCGGCGATGAGCGAGTAGGCGTAATCGGCAATCAGCCGCTGGCCGGCGATGGTGGGGTGTACCGCATCGTTGAACAGCAATTTGCTCGGGTCGGGTGTTGTGCCATTGAGGCCATACACGGGGTTGCCTGCGCAACCTTCGCCGCTGTAGCAGGTGCCGACAAGGTTCTGGTTGCTGGCCAGCCCGAACGCGTTGGGGTTGGCCAGGGCTTCGCTCAGCAGCCCCGGAATGTTCAAGGGAATGACTTGCGCGTCCACCTGCCTGAGCTGGCTGAGCAGCGACTGGTTGAACGCGCCGGATAGCTGGGACAGCGGGTTTTGTTGCGGCGTGCCGCTGAAGTTGGGGGTTTGGCCTAGATCAGGCAGCAGCCAGACCATGATATAGCGCGCGCCCCCCTGCTGCAGGGCCTGGGCGCTGGCGGCCAGCCGGGCGCCGGCTGCCACGGCATCAGCAGGGCCGTTGACCAACCCCTGCAGGAAGTCGTTGCCTCCGCCGGTGAGGTAATACAGTGCGTTGGGGGCCGCGCGCAGGCCGTTGGCCAGGTAACCCGGTTTTTCCCGCAGCAACTGACCGGCCCCTGGGCGCCCTGGCGGGATCACCGTCTGCGAGGTGGTGGTGATGGAGTCCAGAATTTGCCGCGTGGTGTAACCGCCTACCGCCCAGTTGTTTCCGTCAGGCAGGCCTACGGCCTGGTTGAGCGGGGAGGTGGAAGGGCCAAGGGCTGCCGGGTTCACGCCAAGGTGTGCGCCCAGGATCATCGGCGACACGGGTGCGTAGTTGCCGTTGGCGTCACGGTTGGTGAAGCGCATGCCGCCAAACTGCCCGGCATCGCTGAGGCTGTCGCCGAACACGATCAGGTTGGAGTAGGGCGATGGGCCGGCGAATGCCTGGCTGCAGGCCAGGGCCAAGGTGCTGAGGGTGAGGCGCAGCAGTGCGGGTTTTCGCATCATGGAACATCCTTTTCTTTGTTTTTATCAGGGGAGCCCCATCGACCTTAGCAAATCGGCGGGCATCGCTCCGAAGTCCATTCGTTTCCCAGTGTTTACGGGCGTATTGCGCCCGCCGCCCCGGTAGGCTACTGTGCCCGAACGTATGAGCGAGACCTACCCTGTGTTGATCGTCAGCAAACTCTTGATGCGCGTAATCAAGGCCCACGCCCGTTGGCGTTGGCGCGCCTGACTTTATCCCCTGCCGGCCTGCCCGGCCCGTCCCTGTTTGCCTTCCTGTATCAGCCCTTTGTGGCGAAGCCGCGCCTGCGACAGGTGTGGGAAGGTTCGAATTATGAAGTCAGTAGATTCAAGAGGTTTAACCCGATGTTACTGATGATCGACAATTACGACTCATTCACCTACAACGTCGTGCAGTACCTTGGCGAGCTGGGTGCCGAGGTCAAGGTCATTCGCAATGACGAGCTGACCATCGCCCAGATCGAAGCCCTGCAGCCTGAGCGCATCGTCGTTTCCCCCGGCCCTTGCACGCCGAGCGAGGCCGGTGTCTCCATCCAGGCCATTCTGCATTTTGCCGGCAAGCTGCCGATTCTGGGTGTGTGCCTGGGGCACCAGTCCATCGGCCAGGCCTACGGTGGTGATGTAGTGCGCGCGCGCCAGGTGATGCATGGCAAGACCAGCCCGGTCTACCACCGTGACCTCGGTGTGTTTGCCGGCCTCAACAACCCGTTGACCGTTACCCGCTACCACTCGCTGGTGGTCAAGCGCGACACCCTGCCAGACTGCCTGGAAGTCACCGCCTGGACGGCCCTCGAAGACGGCTCGGTGGATGAAATCATGGGGCTGCGCCACAAGACGCTGAATGTTGAAGGGGTGCAGTTCCACCCTGAGTCGATACTGACCGAACAAGGGCACGAGCTGTTCGCCAACTTCCTCAAGCAGACTGGCGGCCACCGCTAAGGATCGAATATGGATATCAAGAGCGCGTTGAGCCGTATCGTCGGCCACCTGGACCTGACCACCGAAGAAATGCGCAGTGTCATGCGCGAAATCATGACCGGGCAGTGCAGCGAGGCGCAAATTGGCGCCTTCCTGATGGGCATGCGCATGAAGAGCGAGAGCATCGATGAAATCGTCGGCGCCGTTTCCGTGATGCGCGAACTGGCCGACAAGGTCGAACTGCAGAATCTTGATGGCGTGGTGGATATTGTTGGCACAGGCGGTGATGGCGCCAACATTTTCAACGTATCCACCGCTTCGTCGTTCGTGCTGGCGGCGGCGGGGTGCACGGTGGCCAAACATGGCAACCGGGCCGTTTCGGGTAAAAGCGGCAGTGCCGACTTGCTGGAGGCAGCCGGCATCTACCTGAACCTCACGCCTGTGCAGGTCGCCCGTTGCATCGACAGCCTGGGCATCGGCTTCATGTTTGCGCAAAGCCATCACACTGCTATGAGGTATGCCGCTGGCCCGCGCCGCGACCTGGGGCTGCGCACCTTGTTCAACATGCTCGGCCCGCTTACGAATCCGGCCGGAGTGAAGCACCAGGTAGTCGGGGTGTTCACCCAGGCCCTGTGCCGCCCGCTGGCTGAAGTGCTGCACCGCCTGGGCAGCAAGCATGTCCTGGTGGTGCATTCCAAGGACGGCCTGGACGAGTTCAGCCTGGCCGCCCCCACGTTCGTGGCGGAACTGAAAAACGGCGAAATCACCGAGTACTGGGTGGAGCCTGAAGACCTCGGCATGAAGAGCCAGAGTCTGCATGGCCTTGCCGTAGAAAACCCGCAGGCTTCGCTGGCGCTCATTCGTGACGCCCTCGGCAGGCGCAAGACCGAGAACGGCCAGAAGGCTGCAGAAATGATCGTTCTCAACGCAGGTGCGGCGCTCTATGCAGCCGACCATGCCATGAGCCTGAAGGCTGGCGTGGAACTGGCCAGCGATGTACTGCACACGGGGCTGGCCTGGGAGAAAATGCAGGAGCTGGGCGCCTTTACGGCGGTATTCAAGGTGGAGAACGAAGCATGAGTGTGCCAACGGTGCTGGAACGGATCATCGCCCGCAAATTTCAGGAAGTGGCAGAGCGCCGGGCTCGGGTGAGCCTTGCCGAGCTGGAAGTGCTGGCCAAGTCAGCAGATGCCCCCCGCGGTTTTGCCAATGCCATGATCGAGCAGGCCAAGCGCAAGCAGCCGGCGGTGATTGCCGAAATCAAGAAAGCCTCGCCCAGCAAAGGCGTGATCCGTGAGGTATTCGTGCCGTCCGAGATTGCGGTCAGCTACGAGAAGGGTGGTGCCACCTGCCTGTCGGTGCTGACCGATGTGGATTACTTCCAGGGCGCCGATGAGTACCTGCAGCAAGCTCGCGCCGCCGTGTCGCTACCGGTTATCCGCAAGGACTTCATGGTCGACCCGTACCAGATCGTCGAGGCCCGTGCCTTGGGCGCCGACTGTGTGTTGCTGATCGTATCTGCGCTCGATGATGTAAAAATGGCTGAACTTGCCGCCACGGCCAAAGACGTCGGGCTGGATGTACTGGTGGAGGTGCATGACGGCGATGAGCTGGAGCGTGCCCTGAAGACCCTGGACACACCGCTGGTAGGGGTGAACAACCGCAACCTGCACACCTTCGAGGTCAGCCTGGAGACCACCCTGGACCTGCTGCCGCGTATTCCTCGCGACCGCCTGGCCATCACCGAGAGCGGTATCCTCAACCGTGCCGACGTCGAGCTGATGGAAATCAACGACGTCTACTCGTTCCTGGTGGGCGAGGCGTTCATGCGGGCCGAGCAGCCGGGCCTTGAGCTGCAGCGTCTGTTCTTCCCCGAGCAGGTGAAGAAAACCGTTCAGCAACTGGACTGAGCAAAAACAAGCCGGCGCAACTGCCGGCTTTTTTACAGGCCCTGCCATTGCCGCTTCCGGGGCAGGCCTTGAAGGCAGCGAAGAAACGATCATAGGTGGATCAATGACCGATCAACCCCTTGCCCTGACTGTGGAACAAGGCCTGCACGCCGAGCAGGAACTGCTGGGGGCAGTGTGCCGCGGCGAACGTGAAAGTGGCGTGCTGTTCTGGCGCCCGACGGACCATGCGCTGGTCATGCCCCGTCGTATGAGCCGGCTGCAACACTTCGAGGCCGCCTGCGCAGAACTGGCGATTGGCGGCTGGCCGGTGCTGCTGCGCGAGACCGGCGGTGAACCAGTGCCTCAATCGCATTCCACTGTGAACATCGCGCTGGTTTACCCCGCTCCTCGTAGTGAAGGCGACCACGGCCGCATCGAAAACGCCTATCAGCGTCTATGCCTGCCGTTGTGCGACGTGCTACGTGAGTGGGGCGGTGTGGCCTCGGTGGGGGAAATTGAAGGCGCGTTCTGCGACGGCCGTTACAACGTCAACCTCAACGGCCGCAAGCTGGTCGGTACCGCCCAGCGCTGGCGGCAGAGCCTGGCGGGCAAGCGCCCGGTGGTGCTGGTGCACGGGGCGCTGCTGCTGGACAACGAGCGCGAATCGATGGTGGCTGCCGTCAATCGGTTCAACCAGTGCTGTGAGCTTGAACAGCGCTGCCGTGCCGATGCGCATATTGCGCTGCATGAAGTGGCGCCCGAAGCGCCGTGGTTCGCACGGTTGTCCCAGGCGTATGCCAAGGTGCTGGCCGATGTCCCCAAAACCTAGCGGGTACCGTGCACCACCATGGTCTTGCCCTTGACCTGTACCAGGCTGCGCTCCTCGAGGTCTTTCAGGACGCGGCCAACCATTTCCCTTGAGCACCCCACGATGCGGCCGATCTCCTGACGGGTGATCTTGATCTGCATGCCGTCGGGGTGGGTCATGGCGTCGGGTTGCTTGCACAGCTCAAGCAGGCAGCGGGCAACCCGGCCAGTGACGTCGAAAAAGGCCAGGTCGCCTACCTTGCGCGTGGTGTTGCGCAGGCGCTGGGCCATCTGGCTGCCGAGGGCGTAGAGCATGTCCGGGTCCTGGCGTGCCAGTTCGCGGAACTTGCCATAGGTGATCTCTGCCACTTCACACTCGGTTTTGGCCCTGACCCAGGCACTGCGGTGTTGTTCGGCTCCCCCGGGTTCGAACAGGCCCAGCTCACCGAAAAAGTCGCCACTGTTCAGGTAGGCGATGATCATTTCGTGGCCTTCGTCGTCTTCGATGAGGATGGTGACCGAACCCTTGATGATGAACGACAGCGTCTCTGCTCGATCACCGGCGCAAATGATGTTGCTCTTGGCGGCGTAGTGGCGGCGCTGACAGTGCGCCAGCAGCCTGTCGATGTTCTTGAGCTTGGGGGTTGTGGCAGAAGCAACCATCACGAAATCCTGTTCGATACGACCCATAGGCTTTTACAACAGCAAGCCGGCGAAGGCGCCAGTCATTTGGCGCCAGCTTATCAGACGCTTACAAAATGTTTCGGTATTAAACCGGTGCTTCATGTACTTTTCCCGCGGCTGCACAAGGTCTAAGCTGACACCCTTTTTTGAATTCAGGAGTCCAGGCAGATGAAGGCACGTATCCAGTGGGCCGGTGAGGCAATGTTCCTCGGCGAATCGGGAAGCGGCCACGTCGTGGTGATGGACGGCCCGCCCGAGGCGGGTGGTCGCAACCTGGGTGTGCGGCCGATGGAAATGCTGCTGTTGGGCCTGGGCGGCTGCAGCAGCTTCGATGTGGTCAGCATCCTCAAGAAGTCGCGTCAGGCAGTGGAAAGCTGCGAAGCGTTCCTTGAGGCCGAACGTGCCAGCGAAGACCCGAAAGTCTTTACCAAGATCCACATGAACTTCGTGGTCAAAGGCCGCGGGCTGAAGGAAGCCCAGGTTAAACGGGCGGTTGAGTTGTCCGCTGAGAAGTATTGCTCTGCATCGATCATGCTAGAGCGTGCCGGGGTCGAGATTACCCATGGCTACGAAATTGTAGAGCTCGGTTGAAGCAGGTTTTTGGGTTACATCGCCGGCTCTGGCAGAACTGTACGTGACGGCTTGATTTGGCGGGGTGACCCGTGCCATCAGCTGCGCAGCGCTGGCAGGGCCACCTGTACCCACCCCGGCAACCTTCCCCGCATCCACTGGCTCAACCGCTCACGCCGCTTCTGGTAAAACAACCCCAGGCCGATCACCCCCAGCCCGATCAAGGTCAGTACGACCGGGAAGAGCAACGAGTCGACAAATACCTCGTAAGCCAGGTACCCCAGGTAGGTCGCCACGCCCAGCGCGCCGAACACCATGAACACCGGCCGGCGCAGCAGCACGGCCATGGCGATCAGTACGAGGTTGATGAGGCAATACACGGCCTTGCCCAATTCGCTGCCGTTATCCACCAGCGTCAGCCCTCCCCAGAACGCGGCGAGGCCCGCCAGATAACCCCAGTGGGCATAATCCTGCCGGGTGCGGCCATCTACCACCAGAAACACCAGTAAGGTCGCCAACCCGAACCACAGTGACACTTCACGGCGCTGCTCCCAGGTGAACGGCGAGCCGAAGAACCACTCGCTCATGTCCATCGACATGAACCACAGCGCCACGGCAATCGGCATCACGATGAAAGGGTAGGGCACAAGCCGCAGCATCAGCAGCCCGGCCAGGATGGTTGCGGCCTCCATCAACAGCCAGCCGCCCTGAACATGGGTGTAGTACTGGTGATAGTTGCTTTGGGTGTCTTCCAGCGGCCACCAACCCAGAAGGCGTTCGACGGCAAAAACCGCCAGGGGCACGATGCTGACCGCCACTGCTGCCAGTGCGCCGGCCGCCACCGGTTGTGCCCGCCGCTGCAGCCTGAGTGCAAACAGGGTAATGAACAAGATGTAGAGGCTGGCGACCAGCAACAAGGCGCCGTCACCCACGCGCAACCAGGCCTCATTCAGCAGCCAGCCCATGGCCGCCATGATCAACAGGGCACCGAAGTAGAACGCCGTGTGCGCCAGTTGCAGGTTGCCGGTAGCGGCCGGCTGCTGGCGCAGAAACGCCAGCAGCGCCCGGTCCTGGCCGGGTTGCAGAACCCCGGCCTCAACCGCACGTGCCAGGTCCGTTGCTTGGAAGCGTTCGGTCATGCCTGCCCTTTAGATACGGTAGGTGCTCTTGGTCATGACCTTGGCCAGCAGGCTCATGCCAAAGCGTACGGGCGCCGGGAAGCGGTAGCCGCCCGCCTCAAGTGCGGTTTCGGCGTGCTGTTCCTCGTCGATGCGCATCTGCTCGAGAATCGCCCGGGATTTCTGGTCATCGGCAGGGATCTGCTGGAGATGATGGTCGAGGTGTTTGCACACCTGGTGCTCGGTGGCGGCGACGAAGCCCAGGCTGACCTTGTCGCTGACCAGCCCGGCAAGTGCGCCAATGCCGAACGACATGCCATAGAAAAGGGGGTTGAGCACGCTGGGGTGGCTGTTGAGTTGGCGAATGCGCTGCTCGCACCACACCAGATGGTCGATTTCTTCTTCTGCAGCGTGTTCCATGGCCTTGCGCACTTCCGGCAGTTTCGCCGTCAGGGCCTGGCCCTGGTACAGCGCCTGAGCACAGACTTCACCGGTGTGGTTGATGCGCATCAGCCCGGCAACATGGCGCGCCTGTTGGGCATCGAGGTCGACGTCGGGCTGGATGATGGCCGGTGAAGGCCGGGACGGCTGGCCGCTGAAAGGCAGCAAGGTGCGCATGGCGGTATCGGCCTGCAGCAACAAGCGGTCGAGCGGGGAATAGTGACGTTCGGTAGCCATCGGGCACCTCCGCAAGAATGTGCCCGACAGTTTACCCCAATAGCATCAGGGTCGCTTGCCGTGGATCAGCCCGGCGGCCAGTTCATCTGGCGCTGGCCAAGCACGTGCATGTGGATGTGGTACACCGTCTGGCCGCCCTGCTCATTGCAGTTCATGACCACCCGGAAACCCTCTTCGCAGCCTAGCTCCTTGGCCAGACGCTGGGCGGTGAACAGGATGTGGCCGGCCAGGCCCTTGTCTTGCTCGGTCAGGTCGTTGAGGGTGCGGATGTGCTTTTTCGGAATGACCAGAAAGTGCACCGGCGCCTGGGGGGCGATGTCGTGGAACGCCAGAACCTGGTCGTCCTCGTAGATGATCTTTGCCGGGATTTCCCGGTTGATGATCTTGATGAATAAATCGTCCACAGCACTTGCTCCATGGTGAAGGTCCGGCCCGAGTGTACTCAGCCGTGCGCCGCTCGCCCAGTGGCTATTCCATGCCAGCCGGGCAATAGCGCCTGTGGATGGCCCCGGCCAGCTTGCGCACCAGCCAGCGCGGCAGCAGGCGAGGGGCGAATGCCAGCCAACGGTTGCGCCGGCCCGGCATGATCACTGCGCGGTTCTTGTCCAGCGCACGTACGGTGTACAGCGCCAGTTCCTCAGGGCTGATGCACCGGGCCTTGCCATCCAGGCGGGGTATGTGCCGGCGTGATGAGCGCACCGGGCCTGGGCAAAGCACCGAAACCTTGATGCCGGTGCGCCCGAGTTCTTCGCGCAGGGCCAGTGTAAAACTCATGACATACGCCTTGCTGGCGGCATAGGCAGCAAGCCAGGGGCCGGGCGCAACACCCGCCAGGCCGGCCACGTTGAGGATCTGGCCACCGCCCTGTACCGCCATCAGGTTGCCAATGGCGTGGCACAGGCGGCTCAGGGCAAGAACGTTGACTTCCAGCAGGTCCTGCTCGTCTGCCCACTCGTGGGCCAGGAACGGCCCGTAGGTGCGTTGGCCGGCGCAGTTGACCAGCAGGTCGATGCGCCGCTCGCCTTCTTCGAGTTCCAGCACGAAGCCCGACAGGCGCAGGGGCTGGCTGAGGTCGCAGGCGCGCAACAGCACTTCAACGCCAAAACGCTGGGTCAGCTCGATAGCCACCGGCTCCAGCGTTTCTCGGTGGCGTGCCACCAGGATCAGGTTGCGCCCACGCCTTGCCAGGGCTTCCGCCAGGGCCAGGCCCAGGCCGCTGGAAGCACCGGTGATCATGGCGTAACGGGTCATGCAAGGCTCCTGGGGCTGAAGAGGGCGCGTAGTGTACAGCTTGTGGTGCCTGGCGTTGCGTTTTGCGTCAGAAGGGCTTGACCACCACCAGGATCACGATAGCCAGCAGAAACAGCACAGGCACTTCGTTGAACCAGCGATAGTACACATGGCTGCGGGTGTTGCTGCCGCTGGCAAAGCGTTTGCGCTGGGCGCCGCACATGTGATGGTAGCCGGTCAGCAGGATTACCAGTGTGAGCTTGGCGTGCAGCCACCCTTGGCTGAGCCAGCCCGGCGTGAGGTAGAGCATCCAGATGCCGAACACGTACGTGGCGATCATCGCCGGGTTCATGATGCCCCGGTACAGCTTGCGCTCCATGGTCACGAAACGGTCCTGGCTGACGCTGTCCTGGCTTTGGGCGTGGTACACGAACAGCCGTGGCAGGTAGAACAGGCCGGCAAACCAGCAGACCACGCTGACGATATGCAGCGCTTTGATCCATAGATAGAGCATCGAGGTGGTTCCTTCAGGGTATTCACGGTCGTCAGATAGTAGTGCCCAAGTGTCATCAGGGGCACCCGAAGAGTTGTTACAGACGCATCGCGCCCCTATCATCGTGACTTTTCCAGGCGACTCGTTGATAAGGGGCAAGCGTTATGATCAAGGTCGGTATCGTCGGCGGCACGGGTTACACCGGCGTCGAACTGTTGCGCCTGCTGGCACAGCACCCACAGGCGGAAGTGGCGATCATCACTTCGCGCTCCGAGGCAGGCTTGCCAGTGGCGGACATGTACCCGAACCTGCGCGGTCATTACGACGGGCTGGCATTCAGCGTGCCTGACAGCAAGGCGCTGGGTGCCTGCGATGTGGTGTTCTTCGCTACGCCACACGGTGTGGCCCATGCCTTGGCGGGTGAACTGCTGGCTGCCGGCACCAAGGTGATCGACCTTTCGGCAGACTTCCGCCTGCAGGACGCTGAAGAATGGGGCAAATGGTATGGCCAGCCCCACGGCGCCCCGGAGTTGCTGGCAGATGCGGTGTACGGTTTGCCTGAGGTGAACCGCGACAAGATTCGCCAGGCACGCCTTATTGCGGTGCCTGGCTGCTACCCCACCGCCACCCAGCTGGGTTTCTTGCCATTGCTGGAGGCGGGGCTGGCTGACGAGACCCGCCTGATTGCCGACTGCAAGTCCGGTGTCAGTGGCGCGGGCCGTGGCGCGGCCGTGGGCTCGTTGTTCTGCGAGGCCGGTGAGAGCATGAAAGCCTATGCGGTCAAGGGCCATCGCCACCTTCCAGAAATCAGCCAGGGCTTGCGCCTGGCTGCGGGCAAGGACATCGGCCTGACCTTCGTGCCCCACCTGACCCCTATGATCCGCGGCATCCATGCCACCCTGTACGCCACGGTTGCCGACAAGTCGGTAGACCTGCAGGCACTGTTCGAGAAGCGCTACGCCAACGAACCGTTCGTCGACGTGATGCCCGCCGGCAGCCACCCGGAAACCCGCAGCGTGCGCGGTGCGAACGTCTGCCGCATCGCCGTTCACCGGCCACAAGGTGGCGACTTGGTGGTGGTGCTGTCGGTCATCGACAACCTGGTCAAAGGTGCTTCCGGCCAGGCGGTGCAGAACCTCAACATCCTGTTCGGCCTGGACGAGCGTATGGGCCTTGGCCATGCCGGCCTGTTGCCCTGACACGTGATGAATGGCAAGCGGCAGGGTGACGCTTGCTATTGTTGACCGATTTTCTCGGGAAAGCGGATAATAGCCGCCATCGAGTTTTATGGCGGCTACCACGCCGGGAGAATCAACATGAGCGTCGAAACCTTCACCCCCACGGCTTTGGAATTTACCCACGGCGCTGCGCAAAAGGTGAAGACACTGGTTTCCGAGGAAGGCAATGACCGCCTGAAGTTGCGTGTATTCGTCACCGGTGGCGGCTGCTCGGGCTTCCAGTACGGTTTCACCTTTGATGAAGATGTCGCCGAAGATGACACCATCGTCGAGCGCGAAGGGGTGTCGCTGGTGGTTGACCCGATGAGCTTCCAGTACCTGGCGGGTGCCGAAGTGGACTACCAGGAAGGCCTGGAAGGTTCGCGGTTCGTGATCAAGAACCCGAATGCCGCCACCACCTGCGGCTGTGGCTCTTCCTTCTCGATCTGAAGTTTGCTGCAAAAAAACGCCGCGCAATTGCGCGGCGTTTTGCTACCTGCAGCAGGGTGCTATGCAGGGTAGATGGCGCCCAGTATGCGTAGCCCACGTGCAGCGGTGACACTGGGGCGGTTGGCAGCAACCCCTTCGAGGCAGCAATGGGCCAGCCAGGCGAACGCCATGGCCTCCACCCAGTCAGGGTCGATGCCATAGGCGGCTGTGCTTGCAACCTTCGCCAGCGGCAGCAACTGGGCCAGGCGAGCCATCAATGCGCCGTTGCGGGCGCCGCCCCCACATACCAGCAGGGCCTGGGTACCCGGTTGCGCATTGTTCAGCGAGTCGATGATGCTGCGCGCACTCAGTTCCAGCAGCGTCGCCTGCACGTCTTCGTCGCGGTAAGCGGGCAGCGTGGCCAGGTGGCTGTCCAGCCAGGGCAGGTTGAACACCTCACGGCCTGTGCTTTTTGGGCCACTCCCCGCAAAGAACGGATCAGCCAGCAATGTACCGAGCAGGGCAGGTTGCACCTTCCCGGTTGCGGCCCATGCGCCGTCAGCATCGTAGGCCTGGCCGCGCTTGCGTTCTACCCAGGCATCCAGCAGCACGTTGCCGGGGCCACAGTCGAAGCCGTGTACGGGTGTGCCTTGTGCAATCAGGCTCAGGTTGCTGAAACCACCGACGTTGAGGATTGCCAGGCGCTGGCCAATGTGGCTGAACAAGGTTTCGTGAAAGGCCGGTACCAGGGGCGCACCTTGGCCTCCGGCAGCGACATCGCGGCGTCTGAAATCGGCCACAACGCGGATGCCCGTGACCTCGGCCAGCAGCGCCGGGTTGCCAATCTGCACCGTAAACCCGCGTGCAGGTTCATGGCGAATGGTCTGCCCATGGCTGCCAATGGCGCGGATGTCCTCGGGGCGCAGCCCCTGACGTGCCAGCAGCTGCGCAACACCTTCGCCGGCCAGGGTGGCCCAGCGGTTTTCCGCCAGTGCGGCTCGAGCGATTTCGTCGGGCCCGCTGCTGCACAGGCTGAGTAGCGCCTGGCGCAGGTCGTCGGGCATCGGCAGGTAATGGGTGGCGAGCAGATGAAGCTGCTCGCCTTGTTCTACCAAGGCAATGTCCAGGCCGTCGAGGCTGGTGCCGGACATTACCCCAATGTAGAGGGCCATGCTGTCAGCGCTTGTTGGAAGCGAGCAGCGTGGCCTTTTCCTGATCCATGCGGGCGATCAGGGGCTGGCTCTGCTGCAGGAAGCGCTGGCGCTCGTTTTTGGCGATCGGGTCGGCCATAGGCACTTTCTGGCTCAGTGGGTCGACGTGCACACCGTTCACCTGGAACTCGTAGTGCAGGTGAGGGCCAGTGGACAGGCCGGTGGTGCCGATATACCCGATGATCTGGCCTTGCTTGACCGTGCCGCCGGTCTTGATGCCCTTGGCGAAACCTTGCATGTGCCCGTAAAGGGTCTTGTAGCGGTTGCCGTGCTGGATAACAACCGTATTGCCGTAACCGCCGCGGCGCCCGGCGAGTTCGATACGGCCATCGCCTGCAGCCTTGATCGGTGTGCCGCGAGGGGCTGCATAGTCGACGCCTTTATGCGCACGGATCTTGTTCAGAATGGGGTGCTTGCGGCCTGCAGAAAACCGCGAGCTGATACGGGCAAAGTCTACCGGCGTGCGGATGAACGCCTTGCGCAAGCTGTTGCCATCGGCCGTGTAGTAGGTGGTGTTGCCCTGCTTGTTGGTGTAGCGCACAGCGGTGTAGGTCTTGCCGCGGTTGGTAAAGCGCGCCGACAGGATGTTGCCGGTGCCGACCACTTTGCCATCCATGACCTTCTGCTCGTAGACCACGTCGAATTCATCGCCTTGGCGAATATCCTGGGCAAAGTCGATGTCGTAGCCCAGCACCCGTGCCATGTCCATGGTCAGGCTGTGGGAAAGCCCGGCGCGTTGGGCAGAGGCCGACAGGGAGCTTTTGATCACGCCGTGGGCATAAGCGGTGCGTACGACCGGTTTGCTGATTTCTCGGTTGAACGTGTAGCCCTTGTCGGTCTTGCTCAGGCGAATGGTTTCAAGGCTGCTGACTTTGCTGTGCAGGTTGGCGAGCTGGCCGTCTTTGTCCAGCTCGAACTGCAGTACCTGGCCATGCTTCAGCTGGCTGAACTGCTTGGCCTGCTTGCTGCTGGCCAGGATGTCGTGGACGGCATTGGCAGGTAGGCCAACCTTGGCGAACAAGGTAGAGAGGGTGTCACCGCTGGCGACGGTCACCTCGCGGTGGCCAGGTGCCTTGGCAGCCTGTGCGGCGGGCTCGGTCGCCGTCGCTTTTTGCTCAGCATTCTGTGTGCTGGGTGCCGGCTCTTCGATCTGGGCGAACGGCGAGCCTTGCTCACCTTCGGCCTGTACCAACGGGGCAGTGCGCGATTCGTCCTTGAGCTGCTCGGCGGGGCTTTCCAGCTCCAGGTTAAGGGTGGTTTTCTTGGCTTCTACGTCGCTGGAGGGGAATACCAGCAGGGCCAGGCTGAGCAAGGCCGCGATGCCACTGGCGGCCAGAATATGGGTCTTCGGATAAAGCGGAGGCGCTTTAGGCGGTTCGTTGGTCATGGGCTAAGGACTTTGAAAAAGGTGAAATGGAAAAGATGAATGACATGATGAAGATGAAATAACTGTATAAAATATAACCAAAAGCATTTTCACGCAAGGGCGCGTAGACGTCGCGATGCCGGGTCCGGGTCACATCCCTTTGCGAACTTGTATTTGACGGCCGATCTTGTATGGTTGGCTCCCCCTGAATCTGAGCCTTGCGGGTTTGTCTATGAAGTCGGTTGAAGAGCAGCTGGCGCTTATCAAGCGCGGTGCCGAAGAAGTACTGGTCGAGTCGGAACTGGTTGAGAAGCTCAAGCGCGGTCAGCCCTTGCGCATCAAGGCAGGCTTCGATCCCACGGCGCCCGATCTTCATCTCGGCCACACGGTGCTGATCAACAAGCTGCGTCAGTTCCAGGACCTTGGCCATCAGGTGGTGTTCCTCATTGGTGACTTCACTGGCATGATCGGCGACCCCAGCGGCAAGAGCGCCACGCGCCCACCCCTGACCCGCGAGCAGGTGCTGGAAAACGCCGAAACCTATAAACAGCAGGTGTTCAAGATTCTCGACCCGGCCAAGACCGAGGTCGCGTTCAACTCCACCTGGATGGACACCCTGTCACCGGCAGACTTCATTCGCCTGGCGTCGCAATACACCGTGGCGCGCATGCTCGAGCGTGATGACTTCGACAAGCGCTACACCACCAATCAGCCCATTGCCATCCATGAGTTCCTTTACCCGCTGGTGCAGGGTTATGACTCGGTAGCGCTGAAGGCGGACGTCGAGTTGGGCGGTACCGATCAGAAGTTCAACCTGCTGATGGGGCGCGAGTTGCAGCGTGCCTATGGCCAGGAGGCCCAGAACATCGTCACCATGCCATTGCTCGAGGGGCTGGACGGCGTGAAGAAGATGTCCAAGTCGCTGGGCAATTATGTGGGTATCCAGGAAGCGCCAGGGGTGATGTACAGCAAGTTGGTGTCGATTCCTGACACCTTGATGTGGCGCTATTTCGAACTGCTGAGCTTCCGCTCGATGGAAGAGATCGAGGGGCTGCGTGCTGATGTGGCAAAGGGTGCCAACCCACGAGACATCAAGATCAAGCTGGCCGAGGAAATCGTTGCGCGTTTCCATGGTGAGGAGGCGGCGGCCAATGCCCACCGTGCGGCCGGTAACCGTATGAAGGAAGGCGAGCTTCCAGAAGACCTGCCGGAGGTTGAAGTGGTGTCTGCCGAGAGCCTGCCTATTGCTGCCGTGCTGAATCGCGCTGGCCTGGTGAAGAACTCGGCGCAGGCACGTGACCTGCTGGCCGGGGGAGCGGTAAAGGTTGATGGCGCTGCAGTCGACCGTGATTTCATGTTTGCCCTGGGTGCCAGCCATGTGTGCCAAGCCGGCAAGAAGTCGTTCGCCCGAGTTACCCTCAAGTCTGAGTAACCTTTTATAAGGTAGGAGCGAGCGTAGCTCGCGATGCGCCGCCATTGGCGGCGCTGTTTCAGCTTTTGTTTCACTTTAATGAAATAAACGGTTGACGCCCTCTCGAATCCCCTTATAATGCGCCCCACTTCCAGCGACAACGGAACGCAAAACTCCTTGGGATTCAATGAGTTAAGCGATTAACGGGTTTCTGGAAGCGCTACGACCACCCGATCAAATGCGGTTGAGATGAAGGTTGACAGCGCTCTTGAGTGCTGTATGATTCGCCTCCCGCTACGAGCGATCGCAGCGAGTCAAGTGTTTGAAGCTAAACGAGTTTCTCGCAAAAAACTTCAAAATAAACGCTTGACAGCAAATGAGGAAAGCGTAGAATGCGCGCCTCGGTTGAGACGAAACGCTCTCAGCCAAACGCTCTTTAACAAATCGAATCAAGCAATTCGTGTGGGTGCTTGTGAGTATGGACTGATAGTCACAAAGATTATCAGCATCACAAGTGGCCATGCGAGAAATCACATAGTCATTTGAGATTGCTGAGCCAAGTTTAGGGTTTCTTAAAAACCCAAGCAGTATTGAACTGAAGAGTTTGATCATGGCTCAGATTGAACGCTGGCGGCAGGCCTAACACATGCAAGTCGAGCGGATGACGGGAGCTTGCTCCTTGATTCAGCGGCGGACGGGTGAGTAATGCCTAGGAATCTGCCTGGTAGTGGGGGACAACGTTTCGAAAGGAACGCTAATACCGCATACGTCCTACGGGAGAAAGCAGGGGACCTTCGGGCCTTGCGCTATCAGATGAGCCTAGGTCGGATTAGCTTGTTGGTGAGGTAATGGCTCACCAAGGCGACGATCCGTAACTGGTCTGAGAGGATGATCAGTCACACTGGAACTGAGACACGGTCCAGACTCCTACGGGAGGCAGCAGTGGGGAATATTGGACAATGGGCGAAAGCCTGATCCAGCCATGCCGCGTGTGTGAAGAAGGTCTTCGGATTGTAAAGCACTTTAAGTTGGGAGGAAGGGTTGTAGATTAATACTCTGCAATTTTGACGTTACCGACAGAATAAGCACCGGCTAACTCTGTGCCAGCAGCCGCGGTAATACAGAGGGTGC
>NZ_JACVVF010000069.1:0-16934 GCF_016648095.1 Pseudomonas sp. S32 | reverse complement strand
GCCAAGACCAAAGTAACCCGCCGGAAGGGCGGAAAGGTGACTAAGCGCCACTTGCGCTAAAGAATGTTTGCTCGTAACACGCGCCCACATTAAAAATATTAGCAGTTAGCACTTTAATTGCATCGAGTGGACGCCTGCAGACTCTATAGCCCATTCAAAAAAGCTAACTCAGCACACCCACCCACACACCAAACAAAAAAACCGCCACAAGGGCGGTTTTTCACACATAACGTACCATCAGAACCGATACGTCAGCGAAGCCCCCACGCCATGAGCACTGTTCTCGTACTTGGCCCGGTAGCTACCCTTCGTCGCACTCACCTGATTAACCTTCGTGTCTTCTTCCCACAGATAGGAGTAAGCCACATCGATGGTCATGTCGTCGCTCGGGCTCCACCCAGCCCCCAGGCTGAAGATCTTGCGATCGCCGGTAGGGATGCGTGGCGAACGGTCCTGGTTGTTGGTCGGCGACTGGTCAACCGTGAAGCCGGTGCGCAGCACCCACTCCTTGTTGACCTTGTACGACGCACCCACGGCGTGCGCCCAGGTGTCATGCCAGTTCTGCTCTTCCGAAATCGTCTGGAACGCTGAACCCACCAGCGGGCGGGGTACATCATTCTGCACCGTGATGTCTTTCAGGCGGCTCCAACGCGTCCAGGTGCTGCCCGCGTACAAGGTCCACTGGTCATCCAGTTCGTGGGTGACCGACAAGTCCACCGACTCAGGTGTCTTGATTTTCAGGCTTGCATCGTACTTGCTGCCGCTGTACGGCCCGATCAACGGGGTAGTGACCTTTGTCTTGCCTTCGAGCTTGTAGTCCACCATCGAGTGGTAGGTCAGGCCGATACGGGTGCGGTCGGTGGCCTGCACCAGCAGGCCGATGTTGTAGCCGACTGCAGTATCGTCGCCCTTGATCTTCACTTCACCATCATTGCGCCCCGGGGTGCGCGGGTTGATCAGGTTCGAGCCCAGTTCACCCTTGATACGGTTGATGGTAGGGCCGAAACCGATCGATACCTTGTCGTTGAAGGCATAGCTGACGGTTGGCTGGAAGGTGACCACCTCTACGTGGCTCTTCTTGCCCCAGTAACGTGCAGCGTCGTCGCTGCCGTAGTCGGTGACCAGGCCAAACGGCACGTAGACACCGAAGCCAACGCTCCAGTGGTCATCGATAGGTTTGACGTAGTAACCCATGGGTACCCCGACGACCGGTACCATGTCACCGTCGGTTTCCCCCCCAAGATTGCTACCTGGGCCTGAGATATCCGACTTGGCGATGACCGCCGCGCCGCCCACGGTAACCTGCTGGCGCTTGATGCGGGACATGCCGGCCGGGTTGCCATACACAGTACTGGCATCTTCGGCAGATGAGGAACGTCCCGCGAAACCTGTCCCCATGCCGCTAACGCTTTGTTCGTTCAGGGCGAAACCGCTGGCGAACAGTTGGCCGGACGCGAGCGTGACGGCGAGGCTGAGGGAGGTTTTGAGCATGACTTTTTTCATTATTAGAAACTCCTTGGGATCTCCGAGGCGAAAAGCTACCAACAAATTGCGCGGCGCGCTATAGCCGCAAACACCGAAGATAGAGCGGTTTTGTAGGACAATCCGACCAAAATTCCTTTTTTTCTGGTTAAGTTGTAAGACCCTTCTCAAGACAGTTGAGGTAGTTTCTGATTAATGCAGGTTTCCCACGCTTCCGTAAAATCGCGCAGCCGCCCCTGAGGGCTGAACACCTGTCGCCATATGCGCGCCAGTGCTTGAAGGTCGTCTGCGGGAGGAAGCAGGGGTGCCTGGGCCTCGACCAGCATCCACGCGATGGCGGTGGAGTAGCGCAGGTTGACGGTCAGTTCAAGGTGCGGGCTGCCGAGAAAGGCGTGTTGGCTGGCCAGGCCGCGTACCAGGCTGGCGAGTTCAGGGTCCAGGGCCAGGTATTCGTCCCACACGGCTCGGTGGCGGTGCTCGCCGATACGGTAAAGCCCGTGGCCACGTCGATCGTGCAGTGCAGACCCGAGCGCCGACTGGCTTGCGGCAATGCCGAGCAACAACGCTTCAGCGCTGGCGCAGTGACGGTTCAGGTAGGCCAGAGTGGGCCGAATGACATGCTGACAGAGTTCCTTCGCCGCAATACCCATGATGCCCTCGAGCAGTAAGGGACCGACGGGCGCTGGAGCTTGGCAGCTGGTGAATGGTCAGGCCCGCCGGAAGCGGCAAGCGCCGCTCGAGTTGAAGTGTAGTGTGATAATCATGGTGTAAAGGGCTGTTTTTAAATCGATTGCTGCCAGAGTCGACCAGCCATATGCCCTAAGGCAATTACGCTGGGTCTGCTCAGGCAGGCTTGCGATGGGGGTATTCAGCGCTTGAATGGCCCAGCATTCTCCGCTCACGCGGTGAGCGACTGGCGGGTCCGGGCAATGATCGCCTGCAGCGGCTCGCTGCGGCTGTACTGCTCAGGGTACAAGCGTTCGGTGTGGCAGGCGATGCCATGTTCGTCCACCAGGGTGAAGCTGAAGCTACCCTTGCGTGGGGCCACGATCAGGCACTTCAGTGGGGAGAAGGCTTGGGAAAGGGTGCCAATGGCAGCCTGAATTTGGTGATGAGTTTGCATATTGTTGGAAGTTTCCTGCGTTGAACACGGGGATTAGGATCCGTGCATGATAGAAACGTTCCAGTGACGCCTTTATTAAGGGACGAGAGAACCCGACTGGAACAATGCAGCCAGAGGGAGCGCAATCAAGTAGTGGGCGCTTGGGCTGACTGGTAGGTACTTCAGAGGGCAGGCAGCACGCCGGGGCCAGGGTTCTGGGCCATCGGGTGGGATCCTGATCAATCTGTCATGTGATTCATTGGCGTACAGCCTATTGGCTGCCGGGCGAATCATCTAAGGGGCCGGTCCTGGTTTCAGCAGTACGCTGTTGGGGAAGCGAATCTGCAAGGACACTGTTGGCCAGAATTGACTTTCAGCTTGGTACTAACGAGGGGCACCTTACCGGAGCGTCATAAGCTTGGCAAGCATTATTTTCTGCGAAGCAAGCCGAGCAGTATGTTCGAATTTTCTCAGGCTGTGAAGGGGCGGCCATGCTGCTTTTAGGGGCAGTATCGAGACAGCGGATACCCGAACGGATGTTTTCGCACGGCTTGTGCACATTCGGTGTGGCCGCTGTAACACCCCCGCAACACGCAGCGAAGCCTTCGCCAATGACTTGACTGGCCAGTTAAGTCAATGAAAAAAAACACTATTTTTAACTGGTGAAAAAATCGTCAGTTTGTCAGGAGGCCATATACCATGCGGCTTTGAGGGGGGTAGGAAGGGGTTGTCCACCGAGTTATCCACAGGAACTGTGGATTGTCCCAAGCGCTTGCTCTAGCCCGGGCATGGCGCGGCCAGAATGCCTTCCAACTCGTTTAGGTGGGTAAGCCCAGGCCTCCACTCATTACCCTGACTACGTCAAGAAACGATCACATGAAATTTTTTTAAAAATTAGCCGTCGCGTTGGGCCGATGTCGGGAAAAGGAGTAGAGTGGCGCGCTTTTCGATTTGCCTGCCCCTGTTGCCATGAAGTCTCTCGGTAAAACCTCCGTCAACACCGCCACAGCTGCTGCGCCCCCCGACCGCAGGTTCTCGCTCAAGGTTGCCCTGTGGTTGCTGGATAACCCACGGCTGAATGAAAAGCCCAAGGTCAAGCACCTGGCTGGCCGCTTGCTCAAACGGCCAGCTCGCCAAGGCGTGGTGGTTGCGCAGAGCCGGTTGGGGCAGATGTTGTGTCGCGACTGTGGCAGCGCGCGCGACCGCCGCATTGGTCATGACCTGCTGCGTCAGGCCGCACGGGGCGGTGATCGCCGGGCTCAGCTGGAATACGCACGTGTTTGCCAGCACAGTGCCCCGGACCAGGCCCGGTTCTGGTTGGAGCTGGCCGCAGGCCAGGGGTCGCATGAGGCTCGCACACTGCTGCACCAGTGGTTCGGCACCTGAAGCACGCCTGGTCGCGCGTAGCGCGGGCAACCCTCCCGCCGGGCTGATAAGCTGCCCCCCTTTGCCAGAACAGTAATCGGGGTAAGCATGACAGTTGATCTGGCCAGCGTCCTGCTGGGTTTGGTGGCGGGGGCGGTGCCTGGCCTGGTGTGGGCCATGCAGCTACAGCGTGGGCAAGGGGCGCGGCACGCAGCTCAGGCACTGCTGGAAGAGCGCCTCAACGCAGCCCAGCTGGCCCAGGCCGGTCTGCAGGCGCAACTGGACGCCAGCCGTGACGAGGTCAGCGACCTCAGCGAAGCCAACACCGCCAAGCAGGCCCAGCTCGCCGCCCAGGGCCGTGAGCTGGAGTTGCTGCAGGTCGAGCGCGACAACGCCCGCGATGCCTCCCATGCCTGGAACCTGGAACGCGCCAACCGCGAGGCCGAGCTGCGTCGCCTGGAGGCGCAGGCAGCGCGCCTGGAAGCGGAGCTGCGTGAGCAGCAGGAAAGCCATCAGCAGCGCCTGGAGGATCTGCAGGAAGCCCGCGAGACGTTGCGTGCCCAGTTCGCCGACATGGCCACAAAAATTTTCGACGAGCGCGAGCAGCGTTTTGCCCAAACCAGCCAACAGCACCTGGGGCAATTGCTCGACCCGCTGAAGGAACGTATCCAGTCGTTCGAAAAGCGCGTGGAGGAAAGCTACCAGCAGGAAGCTCGCGAGCGTTTCTCGCTTGGCAAGGAACTGGAGCGCCTGCAACAGCTCAATCTGCGCCTGTCAGACGAAGCCACCAACCTGACCCAGGCGTTGAAAGGGCAGAAAACCCAGGGCAACTGGGGTGAGCTCATTCTGGAGCGGGTGCTGGAGCACGCCGGCCTTGAGAAGGGCCGCGAGTACCAGACCCAGGTGAGCCTCAAGAGCGCCGATGGCGAGCGCTTCCAGCCGGACGTGCTGATCATGCTGCCCGGCGACAAGCAGGTGGTGGTGGATGCCAAGGTCAGCCTCACCGCCTACCAGCAGTACGTGGCTGGCAACGACGAAGCGGCGCTCAAGCAACATGTGCAATCGCTGCGCAGCCACGTCAAAGGTTTGTCCAGCAAGGACTACAGCCGGCTCGAAGGCTTGCACAGCCTCGATTTCGTGCTGTTGTTCGTGCCTATCGAGGCAGCGTTCTCTGCCGCCCTGCAGGCAGAGCCGAACCTGTTCCAGGAAGCCTTCGACCGGCAGATCGTGATTGTCAGCCCGACCACCCTGCTGGCCACCCTGCGCGTCATCGACAGCCTGTGGAAGCAGGAGCGTCAGGGCCAGAACGCCCGCGAAATCGCCGAGCGCGCCGGGTGGCTGTACGACAAGTTCGTGCTGTTCATCCAGGACCTGGACGAGCTGGGCAGCCGCTTGCAACAAGTGGACAAGGCCTACGCCGCTGCGCGCAACAAGCTGTGCGAGGGGCGCGGCAACCTGGTCAGCCGCAGCGAGCAGCTCAAGTTGCTGGGGGCCAGGGCCAGCAAGAGCCTGCCACCCAGCTTGCTGGAGCGGGCCCTGAGCGATGAGGCGGTGCCAGGGGAAGCGCTTACTGAACCAGGCTCAGATGACGGTTGAGCAGGGCCCGCAACGCCGCTGGCTTGACCGGCTTGGCCAGGAAGTCCAGGCCCGCAGCATGCACCAGCCCGAGGGTTTCCTTGCTGCCATCGGCACTGATCACCACCCCCGGTACCGGTTCGCCCAGCCGCGCCCGTAGCCAGCCCATCAGGCCGGTGCCGGTGTCGCCGTCATCCAGGTGGTAGTCCACCAGGGCCAGGTGCGGGCGCATGCCGTCTGCCAGCAGCGCTTCGCATTCGGCGCGGCTGCGGGCCGTCCACACCTGGCAGCCCCAGCGGCTGAGCAGGCTGTTCATGCCAATCAGAATGCTGTCTTCATTGTCCACGCACAGTACCTGCAGGCCAGCCAGCGGCTCGCTGCGTTGTTCCAGCGGCGCGGTGGTGGCCGCCGCGGCCTGGCGGGCGATGGGGACGCTGACCCGGAACACCGTGCCCTTACCAGGCCACGAGCGCACCTCCAGGGAGTGCCCCAGTACCCGGCACAGGCCGTCGGCGATCGCCAGGCCCAGGCCCAGGCCTTTTTCGGCACGGGTCTGGTGGCTGTCCAGGCGCTTGAACTCCTGGAAGATCACCTGCAGCTTGTCATCGGCGATACCTGGGCCACGGTCCCACACCTCCAGCCACAGCCGCTCGCCCTGGCGACGGGCGCCCAGCAAGATCGGGCTTTTGCCGTAGCGAAGGGCATTGGTGAGGAAGTTTTGCAGTACCCGGCGCAGCAGTTTCATATCGCTGTCCACCCGCAGGCGGCTGCCGCGCAGACGGAACTCCAGGCCTTTTTCGGCAGCCAGCACCTTGAACTCGGCACCCAGTGTGTCGAACAGTTCGTTAAGGGCGAATGGCTTGGCGTCCGGGGTGATCTTGCCGTTTTCAAGCCGCGAGATATCCAGCAGGTCGCTGATCAGTTCCTCGGCAGAGCGCAGCGAGCTGTCCATGTGCTGGACCAATTGCCGGGCTTCCGTAGTCATGCCTTCGGCCTGCTGGGAAAGGGCCGCAGAGAACAGCCTTGCCGCGTTCAACGGCTGCATCAGGTCGTGGCTGACCGCAGCCAGAAAGCGCGTCTTGGACTGGCTGACCGCCTCGGCATGGCTCTTGGCTTCGGTCAGCGCCTGGTTCAGTTGCGACAGCTCGTGGGTGCGCTCTGCTACGCGCTGTTCCAGGCCCTCATTGGCGTCCCGCAGCGCCTGCTCGGCTTCGCGGAACGGGGTGATGTCGGTAAAGCTCATCACGAACCCGCCCCCCGGCATGGGGTTGCCGATCAGCTCGATCACGCGGCCGTTGGGGAACAACCGCTCGGAAGAGTGCGCCCGGCCCTGGCGCATCCAGTGCAGGCGCCGCGCCACGTGCACCTGGGCCTCGCCGGGCCCGCACAGGCCGCGCTCGGCGTTGTAGCGGATGATGTCGGCGATGGGCCGGCCCACGCTGATCAGCCCCTCCGGGTAGTTGAACAGCTCCAGGTACCGGCGGTTCCAGGCCACCAGGTGCAGGTTCTGGTCGACCACGCTGATGCCCTGGTTGATGTTCTCGATGGCGCCTTGCAGCAGTGCGCGGTTGAACTGCAGCACCTCACTGGCCTCGTCGGCAATGCGCACCACGTCCTCCAGCTGCATGTCGCGGCCTTCGATGGCGGCCTTGACCACCGCCCGCGTGGAGGACGTGCCCAGTACCCCGGCCAGCAGGCGTTCGGTATGCTCGATCCAGTCGCCGTCGGCGTTCTGGTTGGGGTTGAAGCCCTTGCCCTGGCGGTAGGCGAAACGGATGAAGCTCTGCCGGGCACGCTCTTCGCCGACAAAACGCGAGGCCAGGGTCAGCAAGTCGTCGATCTGCACCGCCAGCAAGGGCTTGCTGCTGGGGCGGGCGCTGGTTTGCTGGCCGATGAAGCGGCCCGCCTGCCAATGTTCCGACACCCGTGTGCGCGACAGCACCGACACCCAGGCGAACAGTGTGAAGTTGCCGGCCAGTGACAACACTACCCCCTGGGTGAGCGGGCTGATCGGCAGGTTCAGCGGGTTGCCGTGCAGCCACGCCAGCCCCGGGAACAGTTGCAATGACCAGCCGACGCTGTGGGCGGCAATGGGCAGTACCAGCGTGTAGAACCACAGGAAGATGCCGGCTGCCAGCCCGGCAAACACGCCACGGCGGTTGGCCTGCTTCCAGTAGAGTGCCCCGAGCATGGCCGGCGTCAGCTGGGTAACGGCGGCGAACGCAATTTGGCCGATGGTAGCCAGGCTGGCGGTAGAGCCCAGCAGGCGGTAGCTGACGTAAGCGAGCAGCAGGATCACCACGATGGTCACCCGGCGTACCGAAAGCATCCAGTGGCGGAACACCTCGAATGGCCGTTCGGCGTTGTTGCGCCGCAGCAGCCACGGCAGCAGCATGTCGTTGGACACCATGGTCGACAGCGCTACCGCCTCGACAATCACCATGCCGGTGGCCGCCGAGGCGCCGCCGATGAACGCCAGCAGGGCCAGGCTGGGGTGGGCTTCGGCCAGTGGCAGGCTGATGACGAACGAGTCGGACATCACCGTCCCCGGCAACAGCATCTGCCCGGCGAGGGCGATGGGCACCACGAACAGCGCGGCCAGCGCCAGGTACATCGGAAATACCCAGCGCGCCAGGCGCATGTCCTGGGGTTCGATGTTTTCCACCACGGTGACGTGAAACTGCCGCGGCAGGCAGATGATGGCCATCATCGCCACGGCGGTCTGCACCACCATCGACGGCCAGTTGATTGTTTCTTGCCAGTAGTCCTGCAGATGGATGGATTGCCGCGCCTGAGTGAACAGGTCATCGAAGCCGTCGTAAAGGTTGAAGACCACGAAGATACCCACCGCCAGAAACGCCAGCAGCTTGATCAGCGACTCGAAGGCGATGGCCAGCACCATGCCACGGTGGTGTTCGGTGACATCCAGGCTGCGGGTGCCGAACACGATGGCGAACACGGCAAGCACCAGCGAAACTACCAGTGCGGTGTCCTGCACCCGGGTACCGGTGGCGTCGGCATTGGCGCCAATCAGCAGGTTCACGCCCAGCACGATGCCCTTTAACTGCAGGGCGATATAGGGCAGTACGCCCACCAGGCAGATCAGCGCCACCACCACCGCCAGGGTTTGCGACTTGCCGTAACGTGCGGCGATGAAGTCGGCGATCGACGTGATGTTCTGCTGCTTGCTGATCAGCACCATCTTCTGCACCACCCAGGGTGCAAAGATGAGCAGCAGCACCGGCCCCAGGTAAATGGGTAAAAACGCCCACAACTGCTCGGCGGCCTGGCCGACGGCGCCGAAGAATGTCCAGCTGGTGCAATACACCGCCAGCGACAGGCTGTACACCCAGGCGCGCAACTTCGGCGGCAGCGGCGTGCTGCGGCGGTCGCCGTAGAACGCGATGGCGAACATGATGGCCATATAGGCGAGGGCGACCACGGCGATCAACCCGCTGGACAACGACATGAAGACTCCGAAGCAAAAAAATAACGTGGCCCGATGGGTCAGTCTGGCACGGGCAGCGCCTTGTCGTCAGCGCCGACATTGGTCGCAGTGGCAGGTCGTCGCAGCCCACGGCCGCAGGGGCCCCGATGGCGCCGACGGGCGGAGGATTGACAGGCTACAGGTGAAAGCGAATACTCCCCTCAAATTCATATATATGTCTATATAACAAGATGAGGGCTTACCCATGCACCCCCTGACCGGTGATGCTCGACTGCCTCGCTACCAGCAACTGCGCGACCACATGGTCACCCAGATCGCCAACAACCGCTGGCGCCCGGGTGAGGCAATACCCACCGAGGCGGCGCTGGCTGCCGAATTCGACATGTCGGTAGGCACCGTGCGCAAGGCCGTGGACGTGCTGGTTGCCGAAGGCGTGCTGGAGCGTCAGCAGGGCCGGGGTACCTTCATCCGGCGGCCACAGTTCCAGTCTTCGTTGTTTCGCTTCTTCCGGTTCGAAACGGCCAATGGCGAGCGCGTGGTCCCCGAGAGCCGCATCCTGGCAATCACAGCCGTACCCGCACCCTCTGCCGTGGCCCAGGCGCTGGGTTTGGGCGCGCAGGCAGAAGTCATCCGCATGCAGCGTATTCGCCTGTTGGGGGCCCAACCGGTACTGGCCGAGGAAATCTGGCTGCCACGCCAGCCCTTCAAGGCCCTGCTGGAGGTCGACCTGGACAGCAAGGGGCCGTTGCTTTACCCGATCTACGAGCACCTGTGTGGCCAAGTGGTGGCCTCGGCCGAAGAGACCCTGACGGCCGAAGCGGTGGACGCGGTGCATGGCCGCCTGTTGCACCTGCCGGCCGACAGCCCGGTGGTGGTGATCGAGCGCCTGGCCCGCGACTACGCCGGCAAACCGCTTGAATGGCGCCGCTCGCGCGGCCATGCGCAGCACTTCCGCTACCGCATCGACATTCGTTAAGCCGGTCGTTCCTGCTTTTACCTGCCTGCGCCCTCACGCCGGGGCGCAGTGGTTTCGCCTGCCCGTTGGCCCATGCAGCAGCAAGGGTGACCGGTTGAAACACACACAACTAGAAGGATAACAATCATGTTCAGCTGGTACCGCCAGATCACCTCACGGGAACGCAAGACGTTCTGGGCCTGCTTCGGCGGCTGGTCGCTCGATGCACTGGAAGTGCAGATGTTCGGCCTGGCCATCCCCGCGCTTATTGCTGCCTTTTCGCTGTCAAAGGGTGATGCCGGCCTGATCAGCGGCCTGACCCTGGTAACCTCGGCCATCGGTGGCTGGCTGGGTGGCACGTTGTCCGACCGCTACGGGCGCGTGCGCGTCCTGCAGTGGATGATCCTCTGGTTCTCGTTCTTCACCTTCCTCTCGGCCTTCGTCACAGGCTTCTACCCGTTGCTGTTCGTCAAGGCCATGCAGGGCTTTGGTATTGGTGGCGAGTGGGCTGCCGGCGCGGTGCTGATGGCTGAAACCATCAACCCCAAGTACCGGGGTAAGGTCATGGGCACCGTGCAGAGCGCCTGGGCAGTGGGCTGGGGCCTGGCCGTGGCACTGTTCACGCTGATCTACTCGCTGGTGCCGCAGGAATTTGCCTGGCGGGTGATGTTCTTCGTCGGCCTGTTGCCGTCGTTGCTGATCATCTGGGTGCGCCGCAACGTGCCTGAGCCGGACAGCTTCCAGCGGCTGCAGAAAGAACAGGTCATCCCTGGCAGTTTCTTCAAGTCCATGGCCGGTATCTTCCGCCCTGAGCTGCTGCGGGTAACCCTGTTGGGCGGGCTGCTGGGCCTGGGGGCGCATGGGGGTTACCACGCGGTGATGACCTGGCTGCCGACCTTCCTCAAAACCGAGCGCAACCTGTCGGTGCTCAACTCCGGGGGCTACCTGGCCGTCATCATCCTGGCCTTCTGGTGCGGGTGCGTGGTCAGTGGCCTGTTGATCGACCGCATTGGCCGGCGCAAGAACATCCTGCTGTTCGCCGTGTGCTGCGTGCTCACTGTGCAGGCTTATGTGTTTTTCCCGCTGAGCAACACGCAGATGCTCTTCCTGGGCTTCCCGCTGGGCTTCTTCGCCGCGGGCATTCCGGCCAGCCTGGGCGCGTTCTTCAACGAGCTGTACCCGGCCGATGTACGCGGTGCGGGGGTAGGCTTCTGCTACAACTTCGGCCGCGTGCTGTCGGCGGTGTTCCCGTTCCTTGTCGGGCACATGAGCGAATCCATGTCGCTGGGCGCCGCCATCGGCATCGACGCCGGCATTGCCTATGGCGTGGCCGTTATCGCTGCGCTTTGCCTGCCGGAAACCCGCGGCCGCAACCTGCACGCCGCCATCACGCCGGACGCTGCCGGTGCGGTTGCCAAGTAACCTAACCTTATTATGAGTGCCATGCCCCACGAACCCGATTTACACATCACTGCCATCGACAGCCATGCCCACGTGTTCAGCCGTGGGCTGGCGATGGCGCAAGAACGGCGTTACGCGCCTGACTACGATGCGCCACTGGCCGAGTACCTGGGCCAGTTGCTTGCCCATGGCTTCAGCCACGGGGTGCTGGTGCAGCCCAGCTTTCTGGGCACCGACAACAGCTACCTGCTGGCTGCCCTGCAAGCTGCGCCTGGCCAACTGCGCGGAGTGGTGATGGTGGAGCCGAACGTGCAGCGCGAAACCCTCGATGCAATGGCCCGGCTGGGCGTACGGGGGGTGCGCCTCAATTTGATGGGGCTGGCGTTGCCGGACTTCTCGACCGGTGCATGGCGGCAGCTTTTCCAGCGGATTGGCGAGCAGGGCTGGCACCTCGAACTGCATCGACAGGTGGCAGACATCCCCGCGCTGGTTCGGGCATTGCAGCCCTATGGGCTGGACCTGGTCATTGACCACTTTGGCCGCCCCGACGCGCGCCAAGGTCTCGGGCAGCCCGGTTTTGCCGAGCTATTGACCCTGGGCGGGCTTGGCAACGTCTGGGTGAAGGTGTCCGGTATCTACCGTCTGGAAGGCAGCCCACAGCAAAACCTGGCCTTCGCCCGCCAGGCGTTGGGGGCGTTGGAGGCGCATTTTGGGGCCGAGCGGCTGATGTGGGGCAGCGATTGGCCGCATACCCAGCATGAGGCAGGGGTGAGTTTCGCCAGTGTGGTCGGGCAGTTCGACGCACTGGGTTGCGCGGCGCCACTGCGCCAGGCCCTGTTGGTCGATACGGCGCAACGGTTGTTCGGGTTCGACTGACACCAAGGGTGTGGCGTGCAACTCGCTGGAAACAGGCCTGTCCGTGGTGGTGGCAATTGTGGCTTCATAGAGGCCGCGTGCATCCCAATCAGATAACTGCCACCCATGGCTGAACCCAGGACCAAGGACGATGAGTCACTCCTCGCAATTCACCTTGCTCGGCAAGCGGCGCTTCCTGCCATTTTTCATCACCCAGTCGCTGGGTGCGTTCAACGACAACCTGTTCAAACAGTCGCTGATCCTGGCGATTCTGTTCAAGTTGAGCCTGGGTGATGGCGATCGCTCCATCTGGGTCAACCTGTGTGCCCTGCTGTTCATCCTGCCGTTTTTCCTGTTCTCGGCGCTGGGCGGGCAGTTTGGCGAGAAGTTTGCCAAGGACGCGCTTATCCGCGCGATCAAGCTTGCCGAAATCGGCATCATGTCGATAGGCGCGCTGGGCTTCGTCACCAACCACCTGGCCCTGATGCTGGTGGCCCTGTTCGGGATGGGGACCCATTCGGCGCTGTTCGGGCCGGTCAAGTATTCCATCCTGCCCCAGGCCCTGCGCGAACAGGAACTGGTAGGTGGCAATGGGCTGGTGGAAACCGGCACCTTCCTGGCCATCCTGGCCGGCACCATCGGCGCCGGGGTGATGATGTCCTCCGACGACTACGCCTGGGTGGTGGCCGGCGGTGTGGTCGGCACCGCTGTACTGGGCTACCTGGCCAGCCGCTGGATCCCGCGCGCGGCGGCGGCGTCGCCGCATGCGGTGCTGGACTGGAACATCTTCAAGCAGTCCTGGGTGATTCTGCGCATGGGGCTAGGGCAGCCGCCGGCAGTGTCTCGGTCGATCGTGGGCAACTCCTGGTTCTGGTTCGTCGGCGCCATCTACCTCACCCAGATCCCGGCCTACGCCAAGGACTGGCTGCACGGTGACGGCACGGTCGTTACGCTGGTGCTGACGCTGTTTTCGGTAGGCATCGCCCTGGGCTCGCTGCTGTGCGAGCGCCTGAGCGGGCGCAAGGTCGAGATCGGGCTGGTGCCGTTCGGCTCGTTCGGGCTGACCGTGTTCGGCCTGCTGTGGTGGTGGCACTCCGGCGACGTACCGGCGGCCGCTGCGCCCCACGACTGGCTGGCACTGCTGGGCATGAGCCAGGCCTGGTGGGTGCTGCTGTCCATCGTTGGCCTGGGCGTGTTCGGCGGTTTCTACATCGTGCCGCTGTATGCGCTGATCCAGGCCCGTACCGCCGAAGACCAGCGCGCCCGCGTGATTGCCGCCAACAACATTCTCAATGCGTTGTTCATGGTGGTTTCAGCGCTGCTGACCATTGCCCTGCTAGGCCTGGCCGGGTTCACCATCCCGCAGTTGTTCCTGGTGGTGTCGTTGCTGAACATTGCGGTCAACGCCTACATCTTCAGCATCGTGCCTGAATTCACCATGCGCTTTCTCATCTGGTTGCTCAGCCACTCGATGTACCGGGTAAAGCACCAAGGCCTGGAGCGTATACCGGACGAAGGGCCGGCATTGCTGGTGTGCAACCATGTGTCGTTCGTTGACGCGCTGCTGCTGGGCGGGGCCATCCGCCGGCCGATTCGTTTTGTCATGTATTACAAAATCTACAACCTGCCGGTGTTGAACTTCATTTTCCGCACCGCAGGTGCCATCCCGATTGCCGGGCGCAGCGAAGACCTGGCGACTTACGAACGCGCGTTCGCACGTATTGCCCAGTACCTGGCCGAAGGCGAGCTGGTGTGTATCTTCCCGGAAGGCAAGCTGTCGGCCGATGGGGAGATCGATGTGTTCAAGGGCGGCGTCAGTCACATTCTGGAACAAACGCCGGTGCCGGTCATTCCGTTGGCGCTGCAGGGGTTGTGGGGCAGCTTTTTCAGCCGTGACCCTGCCAAAGGGTTTTTCAAGCGGCTGTGGTCGCGGGTGACCATCGTGGCAGGCGCCGCCATCCCAGCGGAGGCGGCGCAGCCAGAGGTGTTGCGGGAGCAGGTAAGCCGCTTGCGCGGCGCCATGCGCTGACAGGCTGTTAGCTGGCGCTGACTTTGAGGCCCACCAGGCCACAGATAATCAGTGCCACGCTGACCAGCCGCACCAGGGCCATGGACTCACCAAACAGGATGATGCCGGCGATTACCGTGCCCACTGCACCTACGCCTGTCCAGATGGCGTAGGCGGTGCCCAGCGGCAGCTCTTTCATGGCCAGGCCCAGCAGGCCCAGGCTGACCGCCATGGCCGCGATGGTGAGGGCAGTAGGCAGGGGCTTGCTGAAACCATCGGTGTATTTCAGGCCAACGGCCCAGCCTACTTCGAACAGGCCGGCAAAGAACAGGATGATCCAGGACATGGTGCGTCTCCATCAGGTGGGATGATGGGGCCGTCCCCGGAATGATCACGCTCGGCGTCGTGAGGTCGTCCTCACAGTGCTTGCATGGTGCCGATCTGCCCGCTTCGGATCAAGAGGGCAGGGGCACGTAGTGCCGCTCAGCGGCCAGCGGTAGGTTCCCGAGGCGCGGTGCCTGCGTCGTCCATGCGCCGGAACCAGGTGGACAACAACGCACCGGAAATATTGTGCCAAACGCTGAACAGCGCGCTGGGCACCGCTGCCAGTGGCGAAAAATGCGCCGCCGCCAGCGCTGCCCCCAGCCCGGAGTTCTGCATGCCGACCTCCAGGGCCAGCGACTTGCGCTGGGCCAGCGGCAGTTTGCACAGCTTGCCAGTGAGGTAACCCAGCAGGTAGCCGAAGCTGTTGTGCAGTATTACCACCGCCATGATCAGCAAACCGGATTCGGCAATCTTGGCCTGGCTGGCCGCCACCACCGCGCACACGATCATGACGATGCTCACCACCGACACCAGTGGCAACACCTGTACCGCAGCCTGTACCCGTGCGCCCAGCAAGCGTTGCGCCAACACCCCTAGCACGATAGGCAGCATGACCAACTGCAAGATCGACCAGAACATGTCCATGAAGGACACCGGCAACCAGGCCGAGGCCAGGAACCAGATCAACGCGGGGGTGAGCAATGGCGCCAGCAAGGTGGTCACTGCGGCAATGGCTACCGCTAACGCCAGGTCGCCACGGGACAGCCAGACCATGACGTTGGACGCGGTGCCACTGGGGCAGCAGCCCACCAGAATCACACCCACGGCGATTTCAGGGGGTAGGTGAAACACCTGGCACAGCAGCCATGCCATGCCAGGCATGATCACGAAATGGGCCACCACCCCCAGCATCACGCGCCAGGGTTGGCGGGCGAGGGCGGCAAAGTCGTCCAGCTTGAGGGTGAGGCCCATGCCGAACATCACCAGCCCCAGCAGCGGTACGATGGCCACTTTCAGGGCAATGAACCACTGGGGTTGCAGAAAAGCCAGTAGGGCAAATACCAGCACCCACAGGGCAAAGGTGTTGCCGACGAAACGGCTGAGAGCGGCGAGCGCACGCATGGCAGGGAATTCTCCGGTTCAGCTGCAAGTAATAAAGAAGTGGCGCTTTGATCAGCGCCACTCGGTTGTGCTTGTTGTTGTAGCTTGCGGCCCAGGCTGCGCAGGCGCTGTCAGACGCCTTGGGGGATTTCTTCCCCGCCCAGGGCTTCGAACAGTGTGGGCAGGAACTCAGCGAAGGTCATCATCATCAGCTGGAAGCTGGCATCGAACTGCTGGGCGGCCTCGTCACCGCCGTCCTGCTCGGCCTGCTCTTGCAGCAGCTCTTCGAACTTCAGGCGTTTGATCACCATCTTGTCGTCCAGTACGAACGACAGTTTGTCTTGCCAGGCCATGGCCAGCTGGGTCACCACCTTGCCGGTGCTCAGGTGCAGCTGGATCTCCTCGCCGGTCAGGTCCTGGCGCTTGCAGCGCACGATGCCACCGTCTTCGGCGGTGTCGCGCAGCTCGCACTCATCCAGTACATAGAAGCCTTCGGCAGCCTGCTGCGACTTGACCCAGTCGGTCATGGTGGCGACCGGGGCGATCTTGACGGTAGCCGGGCGCACAGGCAGCGAGCCCATCACTTCGCGCAGGGTGGACAACAGGTCTTCGGCGCGCTTGGCACTGGCCGAGTTGACCAGCACCATGCCCAGGCGTGGGGCAATGGCGGCGAAGATCATCGAGCGGCGGATGAACGCACGCGGCAGGAACGCCTGGATGATTTCGTCCTTGATCTGGTCGCGTTCCTTTTTGTAAACCTTGCGCATCTGCTCGGTTTCGATCTCTTCGACCTTCTCCTTTACAGCGTCATTGACCACGCTGCTGGGCAGAATGCGTTCTTCCTTGCGGGCGGCAATCAGCAGGTATTCGCCGCTTACATGCACCAGGGGAGCGTCTTCGCCTTTACCGAACGGAGCGACGAAGCCATAGGTGGTCAGCTCCTGGCTGGCACAGGGGCGGGCCGGCTTGCTGGCCAATGCGGCTTCCAGCGCTTCAGCCTCGAAAGGCACATCCTGGGTCAGGCGATAGGTGAGCAGGTTCTTGAACCACATGAGGGGGGATCTCTCCTTAATGCATAAGGCGGGCATTATTCTCCGAGCGGCCCCCCGAGGCCAACCCTGTCAGAGGGCCAGTAGTCACTCCAGGGGCAATTAAACCGGCGGTTACGCTAGGTTATTGAAAGGCCTGCGTTTTTTTTCAAATATTTTTCAAAAAGAGCTTGCCAGGGTGGAATGCTCTCCGTAGAATGCGCGCCACACCGAGACGAAGGGTGATTAGCTCAGCCGGGAGAGCATCTGCCTTACAAGCAGAGGGTCGG
>NZ_JACVVF010000068.1:0-17691 GCF_016648095.1 Pseudomonas sp. S32 | reverse complement strand
CCTCCGCAAGCCCTCCGCTCGGCCTCCTGAAGTCGCAATCTGTGTTGCCTGAGCTATCGCGCGCTTAGAAGCAAAAGCAAAAGCAGTGGCGTACTTCAGTGAGATTGGCTGTTGCCAAAGAAGCAGATCAAGCGATCTCGATTCATCACTTCGAATACAAATCGACAGGCCAGCACCAAGAACGTGCAGGCGCATCGACCACGCACCAGTCTGTTACGTCAGCCTGCCCAAATAATGCGCTGTGACCCGCGCTAGCCCCGCTCCACCACTAGGCACACCCCTTGCAACCCCACTCCCCGCTTACCCAACACTCAAAAAAAACGCAGCGGAGAGAGCACATGAAGCGTCGCAGTTTGATCAAGGCCTTTACCCTCAGCGCATCGATCGCCGCCATGGGCCTGAGCTGGACCATCCAGGCCGCCGAAACCATCAAGGTCGGCATTCTCCATTCGCTGTCCGGCACCATGGCCATCTCCGAAACGTCGCTCAAAGACATGGCGCTGATGACCATCGACGAGATCAACGCCAAGGGCGGCGTCAACGGCAAGATGCTGGAGCCCGTGGTGGTAGACCCGGCCTCCAACTGGCCCCTGTTCGCCGAGAAGAGCCGCCAGCTGCTGACCCAGGACAAAGTGGCCGTGGTGTTCGGCTGCTGGACTTCGGTATCGCGTAAATCCGTGCTGCCGGTATTCGAAGAGCTCAATGGCCTGCTGTTCTACCCGGTGCAGTACGAGGGTGAAGAAATGTCGCCCAACGTGTTCTACACCGGCGCGGCGCCCAACCAGCAGGCCATCCCGGCCGTGGAGTACCTGATGAGCGAGGACGGCGGCAGCGCCAAGCGCTTCTACCTGCTGGGCACCGACTACGTCTACCCGCGCACCACCAACAAGATCCTGCGCGCCTTCCTGCACAGCAAGGGCGTGGCCGACAAGGACATCGAGGAGGTATACACCCCGTTCGGCCACAGCGATTACCAGACCATCGTCGCCAACATCAAGAAATTCTCCGCAGGCGGCAAGACCGCGGTCATCTCCACCGTCAACGGCGACTCCAACGTACCGTTCTACAAGGAGCTGGCCAACCAGGGCCTGAAGGCAACCGATGTGCCGGTGGTGGCGTTCTCGGTAGGTGAAGAAGAACTGCGCGGCATCGACACCAAGCCACTGGTAGGCCACCTGGCGGCCTGGAACTACTTCGAGTCGGTGGATAACCCGGTCAACCAGAAGTTCGTTGCCGACTGGAAAGCCTACGCCAAGGCCAAGAAACTGCCCGGCGCCGACAAGGCCGTGACCAACGACCCCATGGAAGCCACCTACGTGGGCATCCACATGTGGGCCCAGGCGGTGGAGAAAGCCAAGTCCACTGATGTGGACAAGGTACGTGAAGCACTGGCCGGCCAGACGTTCCAGGCACCGTCAGGCTTCACCCTGACCATGGACAAGACCAACCACCACCTGCACAAGCCGGTGATGATCGGCGAGATCCAGGACGACGGCCAGTTCAGCGTGGTGTGGGAGACCGAGCAACCCCTGCGCGCGCAGCCTTGGAGCCCCTTCATTCCAGGCAACGACAAGCGGCCGGATTATGCGGTGAAGAGTAACTGAGGCACTGCGGCCCCAATCGCAGGCAACCCGCGCCCACAGAGACAGCACTGGTTTCAAACCCTTCAATGCCGACGTGAGCGCGGGCTTGCCCGCGATGACTCCAACACCGATTTCCAGGATGGCCCAGATGCTCAGATACCTCCTCATCCTCTTGCTGCTCCTGCCCCTGGCTGCCGAAGCTAGTGAGGGCGAATTCTTTTTTGCCGCCAAGCCCGCCGAGCAGGCCCGCCTGCTCGAAAGCTGGGCCGCACAACCCGACCCTGCGCGCCTGGGCCTGCTGGAAAACCTGCGCCAGGGCCGCATCGCCCAGGACGATACCCGCAAAGTACGCCTGAACAACCGCTTGCGCGGGCTGATCGACAATGCACTGGCCAGCCATCAGCTGCTCAGTGACAACAGCGAAACCCGCCTGGCAGCGGCCAGGCAACTGCAAAAAAGCGCTCAGCCGGCGCAGATGGCCTGGCTGGACCGGCGCTATGCCAACGACCCCGACCCTGCCGTGCACGCCGCGCTCGGCCTGGCCCTGGCCAATCTGCAACTGGGCGCCAGCGAGCCTGGGGTACGCCTGGCCGCCGTGCGCCTGCTGGGCGAAACGGGCGACCCCATGGCCCGCACCCGCCTGGAAGCCTTGCTGCAACCGGAGGCTGAAGCCGACCCGGCAGTGCGCACCGCCGCCGAAACCAGCCTGGCCCAGGTCAAGCGCAAGCTCCTGATGGGTGAACTGCTGGGCCAGGCGTTCAGCGGCCTGTCGCTCGGTTCGATCCTGCTGCTGGCCGCCCTGGGCCTGGCCATTACCTTTGGCCTGCTGGGGGTCATCAACATGGCCCATGGCGAGATGCTGATGCTCGGCGCCTACAGCACCTACATGGTGCAGGTGCTGGTGCAGCGCTACGCCCCGGGCGCCATCGAGTTCTACCCGCTGATTGCCCTGCCGGTGGCGTTCGCGGTCAGTGCCGGGGTGGGCATGGCCCTGGAGCGCACGGTCATCCGCCACCTGTATGGCCGCCCACTGGAAACACTGCTGGCCACCTGGGGCATCAGCCTGATGCTGATCCAGGCCATCCGGCTGCTGTTCGGGGCGCAGAACGTCGAAGTCAGCAACCCGGGCTGGTTGTCCGGTGGCATCCAGCTGCTGCCCAACCTGGTACTGCCCTACAACCGCCTGGTGATCATCGTCTTCGCCCTGGCAGTGGTGCTGCTTACCTGGCTGCTGCTCAACCGCACGCGGCTAGGCCTGAACGTGCGAGCGGTCACCCAGAACCGCAACATGGCCGCCTGCTGCGGGGTGCCCACCGGGCGCATAGACATGCTGGCCTTCGGCCTGGGCTCGGGCATCGCCGGGCTGGGTGGCGTTGCCCTCAGCCAGGTCGGCAACGTGGGCCCGGACCTTGGCCAGAGCTACATCATCGACTCCTTCCTGGTGGTGGTGCTGGGCGGTGTCGGCCAGCTGGCCGGCAGCCTCTGGGCGGCCTTCGGCCTAGGCATCGCCAACAAGCTGCTGGAACCGCAGATAGGCGCGGTACTCGGCAAGATCCTCATCCTTGCGTTGATCATTCTGTTCATCCAGAAACGCCCGCAAGGCCTGTTCGCCCTCAAGGGACGGGTAATCGACTGATGAACCAGCCACTGCTTGTCACCGCTGCGCAAAAAGCCGGGCCACGCCTGTCGCTGGCCGCCGGCTGCGCCGCCACACTGGTGCTGGTAGCACTGCCGCTGCTGTCACTGCTGCCGGCAGAACATGCCCTGCACGTCTCGGCCTACACGCTGACCCTGGTGGGCAAGATCCTCTGCTACGCCATCGTCGCCCTGGCTCTGGACCTGGTGTGGGGCTACGCCGGGTTGCTGTCCCTGGGCCACGGCCTGTTCTTTGCCTTGGGCGGCTACGCCATGGGCATGTACCTGATGCGCCAGGCTGCCGGTGACGGGCTGCCCGGGTTCATGACCTTCCTGTCGTGGACCGAGCTGCCGTGGTACTGGGCCGGCACCCAGCACTTTGCCTGGGCCCTGTGCCTGGTCGTGCTGGCGCCCGGGCTGCTGGCGCTGGCGTTTGGCTGGTTTGCATTCCGCTCGCGCATCAAGGGCGTGTACTTCTCGATCATGACCCAGGCCCTGACCTTTGCCGGCATGTTGCTGTTCTTTCGCAACGAGACCGGTTTTGGCGGCAACAACGGCTTCACCAGCTTCCGGTCCATCCTGGGCTTCGACATTGCCGCGCCCGGCACCCGTGCGGTGCTGTTCCTGCTCACCGTGGGGCTGCTACTGGCCAGCCTGTACCTGTGCTGGCGGCTGACCCGCAGCAAGTTCGGGCGTTTGCTCACCGCCGTGCGCGATGCCGAGAACCGCATGATGTTCTGCGGCTACGACCCACGCGGGTTCAAGCTGCTGGTGTGGGTGCTCAGCGCTGTGCTGTGCGGTTTGGCAGGCGCCTTGTACGTGCCGCAGGTGGGCATCATCAACCCCAGCGAGATGTCGCCCACCAACTCCATCGAAGCCGCCGTGTGGGTCGCCCTGGGCGGGCGCGGCACATTGATTGGCCCGCTGCTCGGTGCCGGCCTGGTCAATGGCATGAAGAGCTGGTTCACCGTGGCCTTCCCGGAGTTCTGGCTGTTCTTCCTGGGCGCGCTGTTCATCCTGGTGACCCTGTACCTGCCCAAAGGGGTGGTCGGGCTGCTGAAGAAAAGGAGCCAGCCATGAGAGGCGTGCCGCCGGTTCACCCGGAATTCATGCTCGAACCCGTCTTCGACCAGCTTGGCGCCGGCCGCGAAGCCATTGGCCTCGGCCACAGCCGCAAAGCCGGCCTGGACACCCGCCACGGCACAGTGCTGAGCCTGGAGGACGTCAGCGTTAGCTTCGATGGCTTCAAGGCGCTGAATGCCCTGAACCTTTACATCGGCGTAGGTGAGCTGCGCTGCATCATCGGCCCGAACGGCGCCGGCAAGACCACCCTGATGGACGTGATCACGGGCAAGACCCGCCCCGATACCGGGACCGCCTACTTTGGCGACACCCTCGACCTGACCCGTATGAGCGAATACCAGATCGCCCAGGCCGGCATCGGCCGCAAGTTCCAGAAGCCTACGGTGTTCGAGGCACTGACGGTGTTCGAAAACCTGGAGCTGGCGCTCAAAGCCGACAAATCGGTATGGGCCAGCCTGGCCGCAAGGCTGAACGGTGAGCAGCGTGAACGTATCGAGCAGGTCCTCACCACCTTGCGGCTGCTGCCGCTGGCCGGGCGCCAGGCCGGCTTGCTGTCCCACGGGCAGAAGCAGTTTCTGGAGATTGGCATGCTGCTGGTGCAGGAGCCACAGCTGCTGTTGCTGGATGAGCCGGTGGCCGGCATGACCGACGCCGAGACCGAGTTCACCGCCGAACTGTTCAAAGGCCTGGCTGACAAGCATTCGCTGATGGTGGTGGAGCACGACATGGGGTTTGTCGGCAGCATCGCTGACCACGTGACGGTGTTGCATCAAGGCAGTGTGCTGGCGCAGGGGTCGCTGGAACAGGTGCAGGCGGATGAGCGGGTGGTCGAGGTGTATCTAGGCCGTTAGGGATTGAAACCTGGGCTGGCCCCTCGCGGGCCGGTGCAGGCACTGCAACGTTTCCGGGAATATTCACATGCTCAAGATCGACAGCCTGCACCAGTACTACGGCGGCAGCCACATCCTCAGGGGCCTGAGCTTCGAAGCCAAAGTGGGCGAAGTGACTTGCCTTCTGGGGCGTAACGGGGTGGGCAAGACCACCCTGCTGCGCTGCCTGATGGGCCTGGTACCGGCCCGCGAAGGCAGCGTGCAGTGGGAGGGCAAACCAATCACCACGCTCAAGCCCCAGCAACGGGTACAGGCCGGCATCGCCTACGTGCCCCAGGGCCGCGAAATCTTCCCGCGCCTGACCGTGGAGGAAAACCTGTTGATGGGCCTGTCGCGGTTCCCTGCCCGTGAAGCTCGCGAAGTGCCAGCCTTCATCTACGAGCTGTTCCCGGTACTCGAGCAGATGAAACAGCGACGTGGCGGCGACCTGTCCGGAGGCCAGCAGCAACAGCTGGCCATCGGGCGCGCCCTGGCCAGCCGGCCACGGCTGCTGATCCTCGACGAGCCTACCGAAGGTATCCAGCCGTCGGTGATCAAGGAGATAGGCGCCGTGATCCGCCGCCTGGCCCAGCGCGGCGACATGGCAATTTTGCTGGTGGAGCAGTTCTACGACTTTGCCGAAGCACTGGCCGACCAGTACCTGGTCATGGCCCGGGGCGAGATCATCCAGCGTGGCCGTGGCGAAAACATGCCGGCCGAGGGTGTACGCGGGCTGGTAACCATTTAACCTGCACGCAACCCCTTTGCGAGACGCTGTCATGAGTTACCAACTACGCGATGCCCTGCTCAGCGATGTGCCGGGCATTCTCGACATCTACAACGACGCGGTGCGCAACACCACGGCGATCTGGAACGAAACACCTGTAGACCTGGTTAACCGCCAGGCCTGGTTCGCGGCACGCGCGCAACAGGGCTACCCCATCCTGGTGGCGATGGACGAAACCGGCGTGCTCGGCTATGCGTCGTTTGGCGACTGGCGCCCGTTCGAAGGGTTTCGCAACACGGTGGAACACTCGGTGTACGTGCGCAGCGACCAGCGCGGCAAGGGCCTGGGGCCTGCGCTGATGACCCTGCTGGTAGAACGGGCCCGCAGCGGCGGCAAGCATGTGATGGTGGCCGCCATCGAGAGCGGCAACGCAGCCTCGGTGCGCCTGCACGAAAGGCTGGGCTTCGTGACCACCGGGCACATGCCGCAGGTTGGGGTTAAGTTCGGCCGTTGGCTGGACCTCACCTTCATGCAGTTGCTGTTGAACCCCGGGGCGGCGCCTACATCTGCGTGAACCTGCCCAGGCGCTGGCGCAACATGGTGTTCTCGCTGCGCAGTTGCTGCACCTCCTGCAGCAACTCCAGCGCCAGTGCCACACCCTCCCACTCCAGCTCCAGCTCGTGGTGCAGCTTGACGGCGCGCCTGGCCAGCAACGGCGCCTGATCGTCGAACAGCCAGTCCTCGGGCGTGCGCCCGGACGGTTCCACAATGCCGTGTTCGACGATCTCGATCACGCAGTCGGCCGTGACATCGGCCTCCTGACACAAGGTACGCATGTCCAGTTGAACGATCAGGGTGCTGCTCATGATCACTTACTCCATTGTGCCCTCGGGTTGAACGCGGCCTTTTCGGAAAGCTTGGCCCACAGTTCACGGGTTGACTCGTCGGAAGTGGCCGGCATGACCACCTTGAGCTGCGCATACAGGTTGCCACGCTGGCCTTGTTTGTCGGCCAGGCCCTTGCCCGGCACGCGCAGGCGCTGGCCGCTCTGGCTGTCGGGGCGGATGGTGAGGTTGATCTTGCCTTCCAGGGTAGGCACCGCCACCTTGGTGCCCAGGGCGGCTTCCCACGGTGCCAGCGGCACGGTGATGATCAGGTCGTGCCCTTCCACATCGAACAGCGGGTGCGGCGCCATGCGAATGGTCAGGAACAGGTCGCCGTTGGCGCCGCCACCACTGCCAGGTGCACCCTGGCCCTTCAGGCGGATGCGCTCGCCGTCGGTAACCCCCGCAGGAATCTTGACGTTCAGGGTTTTGGTGGTGAACCCGGTGCGTTGCCCCATGGCGTTGGTCTGCGGCACCTGGAAGCTGATCTGCTTGGACTCTTTGCTCAGTGTTTCTTCAAGGAATACTGCCAGTTCAAGCTCCACGTCCTGCCCCCGCCTGCCGGCACTGCGCTGCTGTTGCCGGGCGCCGCCGAAGGGGTTGCCACCCCGGCCACCGAACATCGAGCTGAAAAAATCGGAAAAATCGCCCCCTTCGAAGCCGCCGCCACCACCCGCGCCACGGCCTTCCCAGCCGGGCGGCGCCTGGAACGGTCGACCGTGCTGGCCACCGTACTTGCGGATCTCGTCGAATTCGGCGCGCTTCTGGGCGTCGCCCAGCACCTCGTAGGCCTCGTTGGCCTCCTTGAATTTGTCCTCGGCGTCGCGCTCCTTGCTGACGTCAGGGTGATACTTGCGGGCCAGCTTGCGATACGCGGCCTTGATCGCCTTGTCGTCCGCGGTGGGCTCTACGCCAAGTATCTTGTAGTAGTCTTTGAAGTCCATCTGGGGATCACCAATGTGAATGTGCGTATTGCTACAGAAGATAGGGGTCAAGCATAGCCTTTCAAGACCCGCTTGGGGTTGCGCCATGGCAGACGACCGGCCTTGATTCTCCAGCCAACTGGCATAAACTGCGCGGCCGTTTTACCTCCGGAAGCTCATTCCCATGTCCGACGTAACCCCGGCCCGCGCCCTGGGCATCGACTTTGGCACCTCCAATTCCACGGTTGGCTGGCACCGCCCTGGCCGGGAATCGCTGATTGCCCTGGAAGACGGCAAGATCACCTTGCCGTCCGTGGTGTTCTTCAATATGGAAGAGCGCCGCCCGGTTTACGGCCGCCTGGCGTTGCACGAATACCTGGAAGGCTACGAAGGCCGCCTGATGCGCTCGCTCAAGAGCCTGCTGGGCTCCAAGCTGATCAAGCACGACACCAGCGTGCTGGGCAGCGCACTGCCCTTCAAGGACCTGCTGGGCATGTTCATCGGCGAGCTGAAAAAGCGCGCCGAGGCCGAGGCCGGCCGCGAGTTCGGCCAGGTGGTGCTGGGCCGGCCGGTGTTTTTCGTCGACGAAGACCCAGCAGCCGACCAGGAGGCCGAAGACACCCTGGCCGAGGTGGCGCGCAAGCTCGGCTTCAAGGAGGTGTCGTTCCAGTACGAACCCATCGCCGCAGCCTTCGACTATGAGTCTGGCATCAGCCGCGAAGAGCTGGTGCTGATCGTCGACATCGGCGGCGGTACCTCCGACTTCACGCTCATCCGCCTGTCCCCGCAGCGCCACAACGTGGCCGAACGGCAAAACGACATTCTGGCCACTGGCGGCGTGCACATTGGCGGCACCGACTTTGACAAGCAACTGAGCCTGCAGGGCGTGATGCCCCTGTTCGGCTACGGCAGCCGCATGAAGAGCGGCGCGCTGATGCCCACCAGCTACCACCTGAACCTGGCGACCTGGCACACCATCAACGCCCTGTACTCGCAGAAGTCGCAGTTGGCCCTGGGCAGCATGCGCTACGACATCGAAGACACCCTGGGCGTGGACCGCCTGTTCAAGCTGATCGAGGAACGCGCCGGGCACTGGCTGGCCATGGAAGTCGAAGCCAGCAAGATCGAGCTGACCGAACAGCAAAGCCGCCGCGTGGACCTTGGCCGTATCGAGCGGGACCTGGGCGTAGACCTGTCGCGAGTACTGTTCGAAAGCGCCATCGAGGGGCTGCTGGAACGTGTGCGTGGAAGCGTGACCGAGCTGCTGGCCAAGGCCGGCGTGAGCGAAACGCAGGTCGACACGGTGTTCTTCACCGGGGGCTCCAGTGGCATACCTGCGCTGCGCAACAGCGTGGCGGCCATGCTGCCCAATGCGCAGCATGTGGAAGGCAACATCTTCGGCAGCATCGGCAGCGGCCTGGCCATCGAGGCCCGCAAGCGCTACGGCGCTGCCTGAGCCCGCGGGGCCTCATGCGCCCCAGGCACCCGCCTACACCAGTTCAGCGCGGCGCAGCTCGCTTTTCAGGTAGGCGTAATACACCGGCCCGGCCACCACGCCGGGCAGGCCGAACGCCGCTTCGAACACCAGCATTGCCAGCAGCAGTTCCCAGGCCTTGGCCCTGATCTGCCCTCCGACGATCTTCGCATTGAGGAAGTACTCCACCTTGTGGATGACGATCAGGTACACCAGCGCAGCGGCGGCTACCCAGATCGACAACGACAACCCGACGATGGTGATGAGGGTGTTGGACATCAGGTTGCCGATCACCGGCAGCAGGCCCAGCAGGAAGGTCAGTACGATCAGCGTCTTGGTCAGCGGCAGGTGCACGCCGAACAGCGGCAACACCACTGCCAGGAAGATGCCGGTAAACGCTGTGTTGAGCAGCGAGATCTTGATCTGCGCAAATACAATGTTGCGAAACGCCTGTACCAGCAAGCTCAGGCGCTCGAACAACGCCGCAGCCAAAGGCTTGCGCCGGGAAATGTCAGGGATGCGCTGCAACGCCACGATGGCGCCCAGGATCATGCCGATCAGCAGCGTCACGAACATGTGCGCCATGCCCTTGCCGACCAGCTGCAAGTCGCTGAGGTGGCTCTTGATCCAGTCCCCGATGGCCACCTTGAACTCTGCCGCACTGGCCGGCAGGTAGCCTTCGATGAACGGCGGCAACTGGCCCCGGGCGCGTTCTACCAGCGCCATGAACTTGTCCAGCGAGGCGCCTGGGTTTTCCGCTTCGTGCAGCAAGAAGCTGAAAGCACCGGCAATCAGCAGGGTCAGGGTGGTCACCACCAACGTGCTCAGCAGCGCCACCGCCAGCCAGCGTGCCCGCTGCCCGGCCATCAACGGCTGCAGGCGCGGGGTAAGCATGTTGACCAGCTCGAATACCAACAGGCCCGCCAACAGGCTGGGCAGCAACTTCAATGGCAACGCCAGCAGCAAACCGGCAAATACGATGATCCAACTGGCCAGGGTGACTTGGCGGGGGGTGAAGGTCATACAGCCTCAACGGCAGACAGCGAAGAAGATCCGCAGTCTGCCAGCGTTATGCCTGCACGCATAGGCGCAGGTCATTTCTTCTTCAGGCAGTCGCTCATGTAGGCCTTGCGCGCATCACCCTTGAGCGTCTTGGCCGTGGCGTCGGCGTTGCAGGTCTTCATTTTTTCCTGCTGGGTCTGCGGTGCCTGCTTCTTCAGGCACGTGCTCATGTACGCCTTGCGCTCATCACCCTTCAACGACTTGGCGCTGGCGTCGGCGTTGCAGGTTTTCATTTTTTCCTGCTGGGCGGTGTTGGCCGCGAAACCTTGGGCGCTGAACAGCACTGCCACCATCAAAAACGGAACGTGTAGCCATTTCATGACGTGATCTCCTGGGCCCCGCGCCCGATGCACGGTCGACGCAGTGAGTGTAGCCAAGAAATGCCAACGGCTCCCCCTGCCTGCCCACTTGCAGGCAATTGGCTAGCGCGATCGAACTCCTGGCGCTGCGCGAGGTTCAAAACTTGCACATACCCTTTTGTGCAAGGAGCGGGACGATGATCAAGCAGACCCTGGCGATTCTATTGGCCAGCGCCACCCTGGCCGCCTGTGGCAGCCGCCCGGAAAACCCGGTGGACTACGTGACCTATCGTGAAGAGCCGCTGGTCAAGCAGGTCGAGCACGGCATGACCATGCAGAAGGTCATCGCCATCGGCGGCAGCCCGTCCAATGTCATCGACCTGCCTAACGGCGGCACCTGCAACGACTACATCCTCAACCGTGATGGCCACCAGCAACCGTACTACGTGCGCTTCGATGCCACCGGCCATGTGGATGCAAAAGGCTTCAAAACCTGCAAACAACGTGAAGAAGACCGCGACGCCGTGCCAGGCGCGTAAGCCTTCCGGGATCACTCCACGACTACCTTGATATTTTCGGAGATAGACATGAGCTCGACTGAAATGACCGACGTACAGACCCTTCGCAAACGCGCCCGTGAGCACGTGGAAAATGGTGCGGTGACGGAAGGCTACAGCGCCGACCGCGAACGCATCATCACCCTGCTGAACGAGTCGCTGGCAACCGAACTGGTCTGCGTGCTGCGCTACAAGCGCCACTACTTCATGGCCTCTGGCGTCAAGGCCAGCGTGGCAGCCGAAGAGTTCCTGGAACATGCCAACCAGGAAGCCGAACACGCTGACAAGCTGGCCGAGCGTATCGTCCAGCTGGGCGGCGAGCCGGACTTCAACCCGGACAACCTGAGCAAGAACTCTCACGCTCAGTATGTGGCGGGCAAAACCCTGAAAGAGATGGTCCTGGAAGACCTGGTGGCCGAGCGTATCGCCATCGACAGCTACCGCGAGATCATCCAGTACATCGGTGACAAGGATCCGACTACCCGTCGCATCTTCGAAGACATTCTGGCGCAGGAAGAAGAGCACGCCGACGATATGTCGGACCTGCTCGATGGCCTGTGACAGGAGCTGCTGGAACCGAAAGAGGCCGCATTAGCGGCCTCTTTTTTTGGCTTTGAAGCTATGCACCGGGGCGAGCAGATCGCGATCCGTGCTCGCGTTTACCGGCGCCCTTTCACGGCTGCCGGTGCCTTGCCTTCCTTCATTTGCTGCAACAACGGGGTGCACTGGTTGGGGTCATCGCCGCTGCTGGGTGCGATCAGGGCCAGCAGGCCTGCGGCAGGCCCTGCAACCACACCCAGCGCTACCATGCCTGCGCCACGCAGTGCCAGGGGCACGGCCTGTACGCCCGCGCTGGGCTTGGCGAACTTGCCGCGTACGTACAACGGCGAACGCAGGGAGAACAGCCGCAGGCCCTTGGACTCCGGCGTAACCTTGAGGTCCAAGTGCTCGTTGGCGAAATTGGCCGTGCCGTTGATGTAGATGATCGCGTTCTCGGTATCGAAGATGAAGAGCCGCGTACTGGCCAGGCCATCCTTGATGCCCACATCGGCAGCGGCGCAGTTGATCTTCACATCTTCGTCACCGAACAGCTTGTCGACGATGTAATTGCCCACGTTCAAGCCTGCGATTTCCATGAGGCTACGGCTGATGGCACCATCGTTGACGAGCATGCGCAAGTCGCCGTTGGCCGTACCCAGCAATGCCGCCACGGAATTACCGCGGCCGCTGATGTCAGCGTCACCGTTCAGTTCGCCGAAACTGCTCTGCATGGGCGCAAAGGTGGGGAACAGCTGCTTGAGCTTGAAGCCACGCGCCGTCAGCTGGGCGCGGCCCTGCAACGGCACATTGCGGCCATCCAGGCGAATCCTCGAAGCCAGGTTGCCGCCCGCTACGCCAAAGCGCAGCGGTTCCAGGCGCAGCAGGCCATCGTCCAGGATCACGTGGGCCGAGAGGTCGGTGAATGGCAACTGCTCGCTGTGCACGATGCGCTTGCCAGCAAAGGTGACATCGGCATCCATGGCGCGCCAGCGTTCAGTGCGGAACTCCTCCACCGGCAGCACTTTGTCGGTGGGCTGCTTGCTGGCGCCACCACGGGCTTTTTGCTCAGCGTTGGAGTCGGCCCCGATCAGCGGCGCCAGGTCCTTGAACAGCAACTGGTTGGACACCAGCTTGCCCGACAGCTTGGGCCGCGGCTTGCTGCCGACGAAGGCCAGGTCACCATGGATGTCGCTGTCACCGATCTTGCCGTTGAAGCCTTGATACTCGAACGTGGCGCCTTGCGCGGCATGCAGGTTTGCCTTCAGGCGGCCATCGGTGGAATAGGCAGGGGTATCCGGCAGGGTCACACCGGTCAGCGGGTAGAGGTTGCCCAGGCTGGCACCCGACAGCCTCAGGCGCAGGTCCAGTGCGCCGAGGTTGCGGGGGTCGGTCAGGGTGCCGGCAAGCACCACATGGGTATCGGCAATCCGCACGTCGGCCTGCAGCGGGAATGGCTGGTTGGCGTCCTGCAGCGCCAGCAACCCGCCGATCTTGCCCGTGCCAGATACTGGCTGGTCTTTGTAACGGCCCTCGGCTTTCAGGCCGAAGGCATAGTCCTGGGCTGCCCCGGCCTTCTCGGCAGCGGCCTTGCCAACGATCTCGCTGAACGGGATAGGCTTGCCCAGCGGGTCGATCTGCACCTTCATGCGGGCCTTCAGGGTCTGGTCGTCGAAGCTGACGTTGCCCTGGTCGAAGCCGATCGCGCCAATGTCCAGCTGCCACTTGGAGGGCGTTTCGTTTTCATCCTTAGGGCCGAAGTCGAACGTCCAGTTGGCGCGGCCATCGGCCAGCCGGGTAAGGCTGGCGGTAGGCTTGGTCAGGTCGATGCGCGGGATGCTGATGCGCTGCGCCAGCAGCGGCAGCGGGGCCAGGCGAAACTCGACGCGCTCAAGGCCGACCATCTGCGGCGTCTTCAGCCAATCCGGGTTGCCCAGGGTAAGGTCCTCGGCAACGAAACGCGGCCAAGGTACCCAGGCACGCCAGCCGCCTTCCTCAGGCTCGGTGCGCCAGTGCACGGCGAGGTTGCCATTGATGGCGAACGGCCGATGCAGGGCTTCGGACACTTTCTCGTTGATCAGCGGCTTGACCCGGTTCCAGTCGAACGTGGCGATCACTACCACCAGGATCGCCAGCAGGGTCAGCAGCGTGAGCAGGGTCCAGAGGGTGATTCTGGCGGGACGCGTCATTGCGTGGGTCTCCATGCGCTATGGCGTAAACAGATACAGCGCTGATGCTGGTTTATGTGGGACTGACGAAACCCCTCAGGGTTTTATCGATGACGCCATCATAGCCAAGAATTTCCCTCTACCGCTCGCAAAGCCGCCAGCTAGACACCTTGGAACACGCTATCGATACGGTCGATGTTTACCATTACCAGGATGAACTTCTCTCTGGAGGTACGCGGCGTAGCATTGGCTTCGTACCCACTTTCCAGCCCCCAAGAGGAGCACCCGATCATGAAACGCCATCTCCTGACCCTGGCTTTGTCCGTACTTGCAGCCAATGCCTTTGCGCTGCCGGCCACCGAACAGCACCTGACAGCTGAGTCACGCGCCAGCACTGTCGAACACGTGCAGGCTTTAAAGACCGTAGCTGAAGGCGGCTCGGATCGCCTGATCGAACAACAGGGCCGCGTCGCCGAGGGCGGCTCGGATCGCCTGATCGAGCAACAGGGCCGCGTCGCCGAAGGCGGCTCCGATCGCCTGATCGAAACCCGTCGCGTGAGCTGACCCCATGGCTGACAAGCGCAAACGCTGTCACATGCTCCGCTCCCCCTTGGCCCGGTCCATTGACCGGGCTTCGTTTTTTTAACTAGAGTGCCCAGCCTCACCGTCAAAGAAGCCCGCATCATGTTGCCGCGCGCCGAACAGAAGCTGCAAACCCGCCAGGCCCTGCTGGATGCCGCCTGCCTGCTCATGGAGAGTGGCCGCGGGTTCGGCAGTATCAGCCTGCGTGAAGTGGCCAAGACGGCGGGCATTGTGCCCACCGGTTTCTACCGGCACTTTTCCGATATGGATGCCCTGGGCCTGGCCTTGGTGGCCGAGGTCGACAATACCTTCCGCCAGACCATCCGCCTGGTGCGGCAAAACGAATTCGAACTGGGCGGCATCACCGACGCCTCGGTGCGTATCTTCCTGGATGTGGTCGCCGCCCACCGCGCGCAGTTTCTGTTTCTGGCCCGCGAGCAGTATGGTGGCTCCCAGGCCGTACGCCAGGCCATCGCCTGCCTGCGCCAGAACATCAGCGACGACCTGGCCACTGACCTGGCCCGCATGAAGCGCTGGCAGCATCTTGACGGTGCGGCGCTGGCGGTAATGGCTGACCTGGTGGTGAAAACCGTGTTCGCGACCCTGCCCGAGCTGATCGACAGCCCGGGGCCGGGTTATCCACAAGCACTCACGGCCCAGGAAAAGATCACCCAGCAGTTGCGCTTCATTTTCGTGGGCGCTCGCCATTGGCAAGGGCTTGGCAATCCGGGTTGACGGGTGACCTGGGGTGAGGCCTGCACAGGCAACTGCACACCCTACTTCTGCTACCATGGCGCCCTGCCTGACAGCGACGAGCGCGAACATGTCTCACCCCTCTTCTTCCCTGCCCGCCCTGGCCCGTTTCAGCCAACACTTCGCCGAATGCATCGTGCCGCTGTGGCAGGGGCCAGGCTGGAACGCCGACCTGGCCTTGCCGTTTGAGGCGCTGGATGCCAACCGTCGTCCGTTGCCGGTTCAACGCTACCGGGCCATGGCCTGTGCACGTCAGTTGTACCTTTTCAGCAGCCGCATCGGCGAGCCCGGTGCTGCCGAACGGGCGGCGGCGCTGTTCCGCTCGCTGCAAAAGCACTTCCACGATGCTGAGCACGGCGGCTGGTTCTACAGCATCGACGCCCAGGGCAAGCCGCTTGATCGGCGCAAGGACCTGTACACCCACGCCTTCATCGTGTTCGCCTGCGCGCACTATTGGGGCCAGGTCAAACAGAGCCTCATCGAATCCACCCTGAACGCCGCGCTCGATATCATTGCCCAGCAGTTCGCCCGTGACGATGGCCTGTACGAAGCCTGCCTGGGTGAAGACTGGGCCGACCTGGGCAGCGGCCCGCTGCAGAACCCGCAGATGCACCTGGCCGAAGCGTTCCTCAACGTGCTGGCAGTGCGTGACGACCACCCCGTTCGCCAGGCGCTGCTGCAGCTGTGCGATGCCCTCGAAGCGCACTTCATCGAACCGGGTCACGGCCTGATGCTGGAAAAGCCACGCGGTGCTGTGGATAACTGGTTCGAGCCGGGGCATCAGTTCGAGTGGTTCTACCTGCTGCACACCTCGCCCCTGCTGCGCGACACGCCCCTGCACGCTTCCATCGACCGGGCCTTCGGCTTTGCCGAGCGGTTCGGGGTAAAAGGGGCTGCGGTGCTGGCCACGCTAGATGTGCACGGCAATGTACTGGACGCTACCCAGCGCATCTGGGCACAGGCTGAATACCTGCGGGCCTTGGCCCTGCGGCCTGGTAGCCAGGCCATGCTCCCTGCCCAGCTAGAGGCGATGGAACGGCAGTTTCTGCATGCCGGCGGCTGGTATGAATGCCGGGACGGCGAGGGGGCAGTAAGCCGGCATGACATGCCGTCTACCACCCCCTACCACCTGGCAACCTGCCTGGAAGGCCTGCAAAGCTTGGCCTAAGCCCTTCGCAGTCAGCCCTTGGCAGAACGGTCGATGGCGAACCCAGCCCAGTCCTGGCTCACCGGCATCAGTTCCAGGCTGTTGATATTGATGTGCGCAGGCTGGTTGAGAATCCAGAAGATGGTCTCGGCAATGTCCTGGGGCTGAATGGGCTCGGCGCCGGCGTAGGTGGCATCGTATTTCGCCTGGTCCCCAGCAAAGCGCACCAGCGAGAACTCGCTCTCGCACAGCCCGGGCTCGATATTGCTCACCCGCACGCCGGTGCCGCGCAGGTCACAGCGCAGGCTTAGGGAAAACTGCCCGACAAACGCCTTGGTGCCGCCATACACGTTGCTGCCAGGGTATGGGTAGTTACCTGCCACCGACCCCACGTTAAGGATCGACGCCCCACGGCCGTGCGCGATCAGGCGTGGCAGCAGCAGGCGTGTGGTGAACATCAGGCCTTTGATGTTGGTGTCGACCATGGTCTCCCAGTCGTCCAGGCTGCAGTTTTGCGCCGCATCCACACCCAACGCCAGGCCCGCGTTGTTGACCAGGCCCTGCAGCTTGTCGAAGCCTGCCGGCAGGTTGGCGATGGCCTGCTCCATGGCTTTGCGGTCACGCACGTCCAGTACCAGGCCATGCACCTCGGTCTTGGCGGACAGTTCGGCGCACAGCGCATCAAGGCGGTCCTTGCGCCGGCCCGTCAGCACCAGTTTCCAGCCTGCCTCGGCAAAACGTCGGGCAGTGGCCTCGCCAAAGCCGGAGGTGGCGCCAGTGATGAAGACGGTGGATGTCATGCAGTGTTCCTCACGGTAGGAGTGTGGGCAGGGGTGCAGCATGCCCGCGCCACGCACACTCAGCAAGACGTGGTGCAGCTGGTCATTTTTTGTTCATATGCCGCAAACCCTTGCCATTAGCGGGCTAGAGCCAGCTATGCGCACGTTATCCACAAGCCTTTCCCCACTGAATGGGGGCAACTTCTGCCCTGAGCGGAACCCGTTCAGCCTTGTACGGTCCGCGATCGATCCATGGGTGATGGCCCAAGGCTTTCAGCCATGCCGCCTACAGCACTCTGTCCAAGGTTTTTGCACAGACTTACCCACAGCCTTTGCAACAATCCTCAAATCCGCACAGGGCGTTGAAAACACACAGAAATCCATCCACAGCAGGCCATTGATCAAAAAACGATCAAAGCTCTGTAGGCCACGTGTTATGTGGCTTAGGTGAACATGCCACCATGTTTTCCACAGGCGGTTGCACATTATCCGTGGACAACCTTCGGCCTGTGGAAAACGGTGATGCTGGCGGGATAAAAGGCATCATGGCAAATGGGGTGCGACAGGTTGTCCACACTGTAGGAGCGAGCGCAGCTCGCGATGCGCCGCGCGGGCGGCGCTCGATCTCA